>JANNZE010000301.1:0-2276 GCA_031410455.1 Chitinophagaceae bacterium
ATTAACTTCGCGTTAAACCCAACCCAATGCCCGTTGTAGGAATAATTATGGGAAGTGAAAGTGATCTTCCCGTTATGCAGTCTGCCGCAGACCAGCTTGAACATTTTTCCATTCCATTTGAGATCAACATTGTAAGCGCTCACAGAACACCGGAACGTATGCGTACATATGCTATGGATGCTGCTGCCAGGGGCATCAAAGTGATCATTGCTGGCGCAGGTGGTGCCGCACACCTTCCGGGCATGGTGGCTTCCTATACAACGTTACCGGTTATTGGAGTTCCTATCAAATCTTCCAATTCCATTGATGGCTGGGATTCTGTTTTATCTATTCTGCAGATGCCTTCCGGAGTACCGGTAGCAACCGTTGCGCTGAATGCCTCCCGGAATGCCGCGATACTGGCCGCACAGATCCTCGGAACAGCCGATGAAAAAATCCATATGCAACTTTCCCATTTCAAACAACAATTACAGGACGATGTGATGAAAATGGTGAGCAATATGGAGAAACACAGGAAATAAGCTTTTTTCCGTGTTGTTGACACCTGCTTTTTAACCGTTCATACAAATACTTATTAATTCTAATTCACAAGCCCCATTTTGTAACTATTTTTACCGACAAACTAACAATTTTATGCTTAAACAAAAACTGGTTTTGCTGTTACTGACTGTATGCACTGTTACCCAGGCGCAGAAAGTAGCTTTTACAGAGTATGATCTCGAGAATGGATTACATGTGATTTTACACCGTGATAATTCGGCACCTGTTGTGGCAGTGTCTGTAATGTATCATGTTGGAAGTAAAGATGAACAACCTGACCGTACAGGATTTGCACACTTTTTTGAACATCTTTTATTTGAAGGGTCAGACAATATCAAAAGAGGTGAATTCATGAAGATCGTGAGCAGCAATGGCGGTCAGAATAATGCGAACACCACCCAGGACAGAACTTTTTATTACGAAGTTTTTCCAAGCAATCAGCTGGAAACGGGTTTGTGGCTGGAAAGTGAGCGTATGCTTCATCCAGTGATCAATGAGATCGGCGTGAAAACGCAGAACGAAGTGGTTAAGGAAGAAAAAAGAATGCGTGTGGACAATCAGCCTTATGGCGGATTTCTGGCAGAGATCATGAAAAGATTATTTGTGAACCACCCTTACCGCTGGGTTCCAATCGGAAGTATGGAACACCTGGATGCTGCTACATTACAGGAATTCCAGGCCTTCAATAAAAAATATTACACGCCAAACAATGCAGTATTAACCATCACTGGTGACATTGATATTGCTAAAACAAAAACACTGGTGGCCAGTTATTTTTCAGAAGTTCCAAAAGGTGAAACACTTGTGAAAACAGTGGCCAAGGAAGATCTGATCACCACCATGAAAATTGACACTACTTATGATGCCAATATCCAGTTACCGGCCATATTAAGTGCTTACCGCACGCCGGGATTAAGCAGCAAAGAATCTAAAGCTTTACAACTGGCATCCGATATCTTAAGCCAGGGTTCCAGCAGCAGGATGTATAAAAAAATGGTAGATACCAAAAAGAATGCACTCACCGTGGGCGCATTCAATTATGCATTGGAAGATTATGGTGCTTACATCACTTTTGCATTACCGAACGGAGATGCAAAACTGGAAGACCTGTTATCTGACATGGATGAGGAAGTTGCCAAACTGGCCAAAGAACTGATCAGCGAAAAAGAATTTATAAAGATCCGTAATCAGTTTGAAGCACAATTTGTAAGTAAGAACGCACGTATGCTGGGCATTGCCGAAAACCTGGCCAACAGCTATACATTCAGAAATAAAAATACCAATTATATCAATGATGAGCTGGAGGATGTAAGAAAAATAACACCACAGGATATCCAGGATGTAGTGCGTAAATACCTGAATCCGAATCAACGTATTGTTCTTTACTACTTACCTAAAAAATAATTTTTCAGCGATAAATAAATCATGATGAATAAAATATTTTCACTTTTGATATTAACTGTATTCGGATTGTATTCGAATGCCCAAACGATCGACCGTACCAAACAACCAAAACCCGGTCCGGCTCCTGCGATCTCTATTAAAGATCCGGTGATCTTTACTTTGCCGAACGGAATGACCGTTCTGGTAGTGGAAAATCATAAACTTCCCAAAGTAACTGCATCACTCAACATTGACCAGGGACCGATCCTGGAAGGGAAAAAAGGTGGTGTGATGGGCCTTATGGGTGAAATGCTTTCAGAAGGAACCAGCAAAAGAAGCAAAGAAAAATTTGA
>JANNZE010000302.1:0-6846 GCA_031410455.1 Chitinophagaceae bacterium
TTCAGGAATATTATTTTTAAAAGATATTTTTTCAATATCTGATACCGAACTCTGGTAACTGCGATGGGCAAACACCATGGCTTCCAGTAAAGAATTGCTGGCTAGCCGGTTGGCACCGTGCAAACCTGTACTGGCACATTCACCTGCAGCAAATAAATTTCTTATCGAGGTACAACCCCATTCATCTGTTTTCACCCCACCGCAACTATAATGTGCTGCCGGTGCAACGGGAATCATTTTTTTGGAAACATCAATGCCGATGCTCAGGCACTTTTCATTGATATTCGGAAAATGTTCTATGAATTTCTGATGATCCATGTGGCGGCAATCGAGGTATACATTTTCCGTTCCCTGGATCTTCATTTCATTGTCAATGGCACGTGCCACTATATCCCGCGGAGCCAGATCTTTACGGGCATCATATTTTTCCATAAAGGCTTCACCCGCATCATTCCGTAAAATTCCTCCGTCACCTCTCACGGCTTCTGTGATGAGAAAAGAATAACCGCGTACGCCCGGCTCATACAAAGCGGTAGGATGAAACTGTATGAATTCCATATTTTCTATCCTTCCCTTTGCACGATAAACCATCGCAATTCCATCACCGGTTGCTATAGATGGATTGGTGGTGGTTCTGTACACCTGCCCGTTCCCGCCTGTTGCAAGTAAAGTGATTTTAGAAACCACCTTCTCGATCTTCCGGGTTTTGAGATCGAGTATGTACACACCATAACATTCAATGTGTGGTGTTGATTTGGTAACCAGGTATCCGAGATGATGCTGTGTGATCAGATCCAGTACAAAACAATGACTGATCAGGCGTATGTTGGAACACATTTCAATTCTGGAAAGCAATGCTCTTTCCATTTCTTTTCCGGTAACGTCTTTATGATGCAGTATCCTGCTTTCACTGTGCCCGCCTTCTTTACCGAGTTTATAATCTCCCTGTGGATCTTTATCGAAACGGGCGCCCCAATTTATAATTTCATCGATCCGCTCCACGCCTTCCTTCACTACAATTTCAACGATCTCTTCATTGCACAGTCCGTCACCCGCAATCAGCGTATCTTTTATATGTTTGGTGAAACTGTCTCGATCTAAATTCATAACTCCGGCAATACCGCCCTGCGCATATTTGGTATTGGTTTCATCACTCTGCGTTTTGGTGATGATGGTGACTGTTTTATCAGGACAGGCCTGTGCCACTTTCAATGCATAAGTAAGTCCGGCAATTCCGGATCCGACCACTAAAAAATCAGTTTGCATGTTGATGTATTTCAGTGTTCAATTCCGGTTCTATCCATACATCATTTTCTTTCAGTAAACTGATCAGTTCCTGAACCGCAATATCGCTGTTAATATTTTTCTTCACTACTTCTTTTCCTTTGTACAACGTTATTTTACCCGGACCGCTTCCCACATATCCGAAATCAGCATCTGCCATTTCACCCGGACCATTTACGATACAACCCATGATCGCGATCTTCAGGCCTTTCAGATGACTGGTTACATTCCTGATCTTTGCAGTTGTTTCCTGCAGGTCAAATAAGGTTCTGCCGCAACTCGGGCAGCTGATGTATTCTGTTTTGGAAATGCGGCAGCGCACTGCCTGTAATATAGAGAACGACGTATTGTTTAAAAACTGGAGATTGTCTTTTGTCTGCAGGTATGTTCTTCCGCTTACTTTCTGATTCATGATTTTTGAAGAATCATTTTTCAGCCAGATACCATCGCCCATTCCATCTAAAAATAATCCGCCTGCCTGGCGTGAAAAATGGATAAGCTGTTCGTCAATAGTGGAATGTTCACTCTTTATAGAAATGATAACAGGCACGCCCGCTTTCTTTCCCATCAGTTCATTGATACACCAGCGTATGGATTGTAATCCGTTCCATGCATCTGAATACAGGCAGAGTACCGCTGCAGGATCTCTGAGCAGTTTTTCAACCAGTTCATCACTGATCTCATTGACATTGGCTTCAATAAAATTGATGAATGCAGATCTTTCATTTGTATGCAGGTATTCTTTTACTTTGAATAACGGAAATACGCTTCCATCATCCGATGTATTCCAAACAGCGGCATTTGCAATTACACGCAGCGTTCCGGGTAATGCGAATTCTATTTTACCATCACCTGTAAAAATATAATCTGCGGCAGCATCACTGATAGACCATTTATCAGTGGCGGCATCATAGTTATACCCGATGCTTTTAAAACTTTCCGGTGATATATGAAGATCATTCACAGAGGCAATTACAACCGGTACATGTTTATTACCGATGTTCACCACATCATTTGTGATGCGGCGGGAGTATCCGAACGGATCGTAATTCAACGTTAAAGGCATTGCCGAAGTTGAAATATCCTGCGGTGCAGACGCATATTTTTCAACCAGGTCTTTACAAACCGGAATTTCAAATTCAGGATCTTCTGTAAGGCTTACGCGAATGGTATCACCGATTCCATCTTCCAGTAATGTTCCTATACCGATGGCTGATTTAATTCTTCCGTCTTCACCATCACCGGCTTCCGTAACACCGAGGTGCAGAGGATAACATTCTCCGAATTCATTAAACATCTGGTGAATCAGTAAACGATAGGCCTGCACCATTACCAGAGGATTGCTGCTCTTCATGCTCAGCACAATATTGTGATACGATTCATCTCTTGCGATACGCAAAAACTCCATCGCACTTTCTACCATACCTTTTGCTGTATCACCATACCGGCTCATGATCCGGTCACTCAGGCTTCCGTGATTGGTGCCGATACGCATGGCAGTTCCATGCTCTTTACAAATTTTTACCAGCGGTGTGAATCTTTCCCTTATTCTTTCAATTTCTTCTGCATACTCTGCATCAGAATATTCTATCTGTTCAAATTTTTTCTTATCAACATAATTGCCAGGATTTACTCTCACTTTCTCTACGATCCTGGCTGCTATCTCCGCAGCATTGGGTGTAAAATGAATATCTGCCACCAGCGGAACATCATATCCTTTTTCTTTCAGATCCTGTATGATGTTGCGAAGGTTTTCCGCTTCATTTTTAGACGGTGCCGTTATACGCACCAGTTCTGAGCCGGCTTCAATACAACGGATGGTCTGTGCCACAGTAGCTGCTGTATCCATGGTATCGGTGGTCGTCATGGTTTGCACCCTCACAGGCTGATCACCGCCGATGATAAGTTGCCCTACTTTTACAGGAAGCGTTTTCAGGCGTTTATATTCCCTTAATGATTCACAATACAATTGCATAAAATTCAATAACTGCGAAAAGATAAATTTGTTCGCAAAGATACGGTATGACGTTCAGGTCTACCAGTCCTTCTCCGGCTTATTGGGAGAGGTAGAACTCGATTTTTTCAGCTTATCATGCAGGTTTTTTTCCTGTTGTAATAAAGCCTGTAATTTTTCTTCGGCCTCATTCCGGGAAATTTTGGAAGGTTGTTTTTTAGGCTGCTGTTTTTCAGGCGATTTGTTCTGTTTTTGCTGATCCTGCTGCTTTTTTTGTTGCAGGGCTCTTTGAAGGTTTATTCTTGCATCGGCATCATCGGGATTTATCCGCAACGCATTCTTATAGGCTGCAATACATTCTTCCAGTTTTTTGTTATTCTGGAAAACCACGCCTTTGTTATAATGCACGGCAGATTGCTCCATTTTATTCCTGGAGATTTTCAGTACACGGTCATAGGTGTTTATAGATTCATCAACAGCACCCGATTTATATAATGCATTTCCTAAATTATATTCTGCGGCCGTTTCATCTTTTTTTACGGCTGCTGCTTTTTTATACATCACTATTGCAGAATCATATTGTTTTCGCTGGTAAGCCTCATTTCCCTGTTGTATGAGTTCTTCTTCGCTCTGAGCAAAAGAAGAAAAGGGAATGCATAACAACAATGCGGCAACAACAGGTTTTAATTTTTTAACTGCCGTTTTTCTTTCAGAAACAAATACTTCCAGTAGCAGCAATATGAACATCAGCATCATGAATATCTGGAAATAACTGCTGTAATGATTTTGTGAATCATCATTTATTTCCCGCTTTTCAATAGCATTCAGATCTGCAATAATTTTTGTAACAGCACGGTCAGTGGCGCCAAATAACTGGTAATCTCCATTGGCTTTTGCTGCAATTTCAGATAAAACGGCCTCATTCAACCGCGAATACACCACATTGCCGTTCTGATCGGTCTTGTAGGAACCCGTAAGCTGGTCCGGAATGGTTGCACCCTGCGTTGAACCCATACCAACCGTATGAATCACCACTCCGTTACGGGCTAATTCTTCTGCCTGTGTTACCGCATTTTCATCATGGTCTTCACCGTCGCTGATCAGTACGATCGCCTTATATTTTGTTTGTTTTTCATTGAAGGAGAGATCGCACATCTTCAGTGCATCGCCTATCACGGTTCCCTGTGTAGGGATCATATCCGTGGAAGCAGATGATAAAAATAATTTTGCTGCGCTGTGATCAGATGATAAGGGCATCTGCAGATATGCTTTTCCGGCAAATACGACAAGACCTACCCGGTCATTCTGTAAACGATCAATTATTTTACCTATAAGTTGTTTGGCTCTTTCCAGCCTCGAAGGAGAAATATCCTGGGCCAGCATACTATTGCTTACGTCCAGTGCGAACATTACATCAATCCCGGATTTCTGAGTGGATGAACCGGAATCTTTACTTCTGAAATTGGCAACCGAAAGAATTCCTGCAATAAGGGCAATTATTAAAAGAGAAAATTTAAGATTGAATTTTGCTTTACTGAAATCTGCGGTAAGCATGTCAACCAGCCGGGCATCGCCAATTTTTTTAGCGATCGTTTTTTTCCGCTGTATACTCAGAATATAAATCAACAACAGTACCGGTACCAGGGCCGTTAACCAGAAATAATACATATTTTGAAATGAAAACATAGTTAACGCTTAACAATAACCAAGCCGTACGAAGCGGTAAAGTTCAAAGATTATCCTCATTAAACCGTTAAGGCAATGGTAATTGTACCGTTTATAAAACCAACTTTTTACATTTTGCCTTCAAAGAATCCGTACTGTTTCAATATATCTTTTGTGATATCTACCTGAATGGAACTCAGGTCTTTTGCACGATCAGATTTTACTAGCGTTACAAAGAAATATACGTGCCTGTTCTCCTCGATCCAGCCGATCACCCATCCCAAAGGCAATTGTGCCGCATTGTTTCCATTTGCACTGATATAGGAAAGTTTATACGCGGTGTTATCTACCTGTACCATCGCATCGCGAACAGACTGCATTACACTTTTTCTCAGAGGCAACTGGTCGAAATACAATTTTTTCAAAAGCCCCAGTTGTTCATCCGGGGAAATTTTTAAAGAGTTATCCATCCAGAACGAATCCACGGAAGCCGACATCATTTTATTTCCATAACTCAATGAGTCCATCCAGTGCTGCATGGTATCTTTTCCTATGCGCCGTGCTACTTCCTGGAAGTACGGTGTGGCGTTTGATTTGAAAGCACTCTTCAGGTCGAAATTCCTGTTCCAGTTATTTTGTCTTTTTATTCCGTCCCACCTTATCACCATGTCATCGCCCGTAACTTTTCCGGTTTGTAAGGCCACGAGGGAATTGAACATATTAAAAGTAGAAGATGGCTGAAAGCGTTGCGTATCCAAAGCCATATTATATACGGTGATCTCTCCATCTGTATTACGCAGCATGGTAAAACATCCGTCTACATTTTGAGCGTCGAAATATTTCTTAACACTGTTATCAATTTTTGCTTTATTGACAGAGCATGAAAAAAAAGAAATGGAAATGGTGAGCAGAATAAAAAAATATCTCATGAATTAAGCTGTTTGGTCTAAATGTTTGGCAGTAGCATCGAGTGCTTCGTAAAATGCTTTTCCGAATTTGCGGATAAGCGGTTCTTTTAAAAATTCATATACCCGTACTTTTAATTTCTTACCGAGTGAGCAGGCAGCTTTACAATTATCTTCACGGGGTTCATAATTGGCATATTCTGTAATACCGTCGCTGCTGGGGGTAATCGTAATTGGAAATAAATGACAGCTGATGGGTTTTTTCCATTTCACCTTTCCATCCAGGTAAGCCTGTTCTATTCCACATTTTACAATTCCCTGTGTATCTGTGATACCGTACACACAGATCGCATTATTGATCGTTGGCGTTACCCAGCCGAATTCTTTATCATATACATAGCGGCCCTGCTTGTTGATCTCCTTCAAACTTGTTTCTGATAAATAAGGAGAAACGGCATCATACACTTCATCTATCTTTTTCAGTTCCTTTTTATCAAGCGGAGCACCGGCATCTCCGTCCACACAACAAGCGCCTTTGCATTTGGTAAGATCGCATACAAAATGCTTCTTTACAATTTCATCACTTACCAATACATTATCAATTGCTATCATGGCTGCAAAAGTACGACTGAAACCTGATCAATGAATGTTAATCAAAAAGAATAAAAACGCGGTTCACGTTAATTTTTCCAGCGGAAAGTGTTGATCATGTGGTGAATATCCTGTGTAAGAAAATCCTGAACAGGTTTAATGGAGTCTGCATTGGGTGTTGCACCAAAATACAAAGCGCCCCTGATGAAGTTTTTAGTAGTATCGCTCAGGAAAAACTGCCTGGCTGTGGCAGCATTACCGCCAACTTTAAAATAAACACCAAAAATATTATTCGGAGTTCTCATAAGGCTGTCTTTTATGGAAGAAGCCACCGCTTCATTTTTATTTGTAAGATTAAAAGCATCATTCACCATTTTATCGAACTGGTTGATGCCGGAAGAGTCTCTGTAAGTTCCATCTGCCATTTTTACTTTATAATTTGCCTTT
>JANNZE010000303.1:0-2965 GCA_031410455.1 Chitinophagaceae bacterium
ATAAGGTACACTATATATATTTAGAAACAGTATTTAATAAATTACAGGAGCCGGCAATGAAACTTTGTACAGCATGTAATGACGGCATTACGCAGCAGAAACTGGCATTGCGATTATCCTGATAGTTGTATAATAAAAAACCCCGGCTTAGGCCAGGGTTGTAATATGTTTTAATAATCGCTTTTTAATAATATGTAATTATTCTTTTTGTGATCTTCGTGGTCTTTCCTTTATCATTCATCGTAGTCCGGGTGATCCAGTTACCTTTTTCATCTAATTCATATTTGAAAGTACTGGTTTCTGTTTTGGAAACTCCATTAGCCATAGTAGTAACGGTTTCGGATACTGCGTCTCCATTATCATTTAATGTAATTGTACCGGTATAATCAGTTTTACCTGTACTATCGGTACTACTGCCCCCAATATAAAGTGGTCCTTTATATTTGGATGAAAAAGTGCCTTTAACCCTGCCGTCCATAAAATGTTGCTTACCTGAAGAAACCTGTCCGTATTCAGTACTAACCAGATCTGTATAATATGCATCCTGCTTATCAGTAGAATCATAATTTTTTCCGCCGGTATATTTTCCATCTTTCATTTCAGTAACCAGACGGGATACAACCTTTCCGTTTTTTAAAGATTGAAATTCAGAAATGCTGCCATCCGGATTATGTTTATAATTCATTTCGGATACTTTTTTCCCTGAAACGTTCTTTGTATAACTTTCTGTCTGGTAACCAACAGAATCAAATGCAAGAACGGATACCATAGAATCCATTGTGCTTTTATTTAAACTGTCAACCGTTGTTGTTGTTTCTTCCAATTGCTTTACTCTCCCTTTAAGATTTAACGCAAGCGTTTCAATATTTTTAGGCGGTTCTGTGGCTTTTTTTTCTTGATTTCCATTACAGGCAAAAAGAAAAAAAACGAGTGATGCCAGAAAAATTTGTTTCATTATCTGATGAGTTTTGGTTACAAAAATGAAACTACATTTTTTTTATTATTATATAAAATTATCTATACATAAATCTTTATAATAATTGCGTCAATTATTTCTTTACAAATAATTTCATTTCCACAACTTTCTTCAAGGTTAGGTTTGAAAAAAAGGATAACATAAAAAAACCCCGGCATAAGCCAGGGTTCGCAATTTGTTTTGGTTTTGTGTTATATTCTGAAGTGAGCAAAAGCTTTATTTGCTTCTGCCATACGATGGGTATCTTCTTTCTTTTTGAAAGAGGCACCTTCACCTTTACTTGCTGCAACTATTTCATTAGCCAATTTATCAGCCATGCTTCTACCGTTTCTTTCACGGCTGTATCTTACCATCCATTTGATACTTAAGGATACTTTTCTGTCTGCACGAACCTCTGAAGGTATCTGGAAAGTAGCACCACCGATACGGCGGCTTCTTACTTCCACACCCGGAGTGATATTGGACAAAGCTTTTTTCCAAACTTCATATCCGTCTTCACCAGACTGTTTTGCTACTTTATCCAGCGCATCATAAAAGATGGTGAATGCACTGCTCTTTTTCCCTTCCCACATCAGGTTATTCACAAAACGGGTAACCAGTGTATCGTTGAATTTAGGATCTGGAGCTAACGGGAGTTTTTTTGCTTGTGCTTTGCGCATTGTTCTAAGATTTTATCAATCGTTTAAACGATCAGATTATTTTTTTGCTTTTTCTTTTTTAGTACCGTATTTCGAACGGCTTTGTTTACGGTCTTTTACACCCGCAGTATCGAGGCTACCTCTCACGATGTGATAACGTACACCCGGCAGATCTTTCACCCTTCCACCACGAATCAGAACGATGGAGTGCTCCTGCAGGTTATGTCCTTCACCCGGAATATATGCGATAACTTCAATTTTGTTAGTCAACCTCACCTTCGCCACTTTACGCAAAGCTGAATTTGGTTTTTTTGGCGTAGTTGTGTACACCCTTGTGCAAACACCACGACGCTGAGGACAACTGTCCAGAGCCCTTGATTTACTCTTGGCTTTGATGATTTCTCTACCTTTTCTTACTAATTGATTAATTGTGGGCATAATTGACCTTTAAATTTTCGGAGGGCAAAGGTAGAGATTATGATTTAAAATGAAAAAAATTAATATAGAAATGTTGATAATTTTTCTCAAACCTGCCATTTCCCTATAAAAAACAGCTTTGTGCCTCCTTGTTAATTAGATTTTTACCATCCAACCATGGGTATCTTCTGCAAGACCATAGCGGATATTATTTAATTTTTCTTTTACAGCCGGTGCCGTTTGCCAGCTTTCGATGTCAAACTCCATCACATAATCCTTATACTTCAGTTCCTTAATGAGCGAAATAGTGGCAGCTGTTCCGGTGCCGAATACTTCATATAAAAGCCCGGCCTTGTGAGCATCTATCACATCATCTATGCTAAGAGGGCGTTCTTCCACGTTGAAACCCATCTCTTTCAGAATGGCAATCGTACTGTCTCTTGTTACGCCTGCCAGTATCGTCCCGGCTTCCAGATCGGGCGTAATGGCCGTATTTCCGATAATGAAAAATACATTCATAGTTCCGCACTCCTGCACATATTTGTGTTCAAAGGCATCTGTCCATAATACCTGGTCGTAACCTTTTTTCTTGGCTTCTGCCGTAGCATACATAGCCGCGCCATAATTTCCCGCTGCTTTTGCATATCCTACACCACCCGGAACCGCACGTACATACTGTTCTTCCACATAAATACGCATCGGCGTATTGTAATACGGACCAGTTGGGCTGAGGATGATCATGAATTTGTACTTTTCGCTTGGGCGAACGCCGATCAGTTCATCGGTACTGAACATGAAAGGGCGGATATATAGTGAATGATCCTCCTGTTTAGGGATCCAGTTCTTATCGATCTGTACGATCTGCCGCATACCCTCCATAAAGATATTTTCCGGAACAGCAGGCATTTGCATTCTTTCTGCAGAGATATTAAAG
>JANNZE010000304.1:0-2374 GCA_031410455.1 Chitinophagaceae bacterium
CTGACGAAGATGTAGTGGAAACAGATGACCTGGAACTGGATGACGAAGACCTGGAAGACGACGATGATGAAGATGATGATGATGTAGTTAGTGAAAACAAAGAAAAGAAATCCGGTATACGGGAAGCTTTACAGCAATGGAGCAATGATAATGCAAGAGATATAGAAGAAGATGATTCCACACCTTTGAGAAGTAATCTCTGATGAGAAACTTTTTTGCATTAATTCTAGGGTGGATTTTATGGATGTTCGCTGTTACAGGACAACAGCATATCCTAAAAGCTGACACCATACCGCTGCCTGTTTCATTTTCCTATACAGGAGAAAGTATCAAAACTGAAACAATAGATGTCTTACATAAAAAACCGTCTTCTTCTGAAGACGGTTATCATAAGAACAGGAATATCATTGTGGGAGTAATTATAGGTGTGGTGCTGATCCTGGTACTGATAAAATAACCGGATTATTTTTTAGTGTACGATGGTGCATTATTGTAAAGATCTGCTGCTGTATAAATTTTAGTGAGCAGTTTCGCTTTTTTGGTACTGTTGAAATAATTATATGCTTCATAATGGTATTTGATTACGGCATTCATCAGGTCAGGAGAATATTCATAAATTGGTTTGTTGGATCCTGCCTGAATGTAAAATTCTCTGTTTGCATTGCTGCGGAAACACCTGCGGTCATATACATTCAATCTTCCTTTGGCAATTCTTACAGCAAAGCCCGGCAAACATTCGATGGCGATCTTACTGTGTGAATCATTAACAGTGCTCTGTGATACTGCATAATAATTTTCAGTCTGGTAAGCCTCAATCTCGTTATTGGTAATCTTCAGATGCCCATCAGCCAGCAGATAAGGTGCATTTATCATACTGGTTTTTAGTACAAGTGTTTTATAGAATTCAGTACGGCCGTCTTTGTATATTACAAAACAACCGTTTTCCGTTTCTTTAGCATTGCGTAATATTTCTTTACGCTCTACAACATCCTTTCCTGCACTGCAGCCTGTGGCCAGCAGAACGATAAATGATAGATTTAGTAGCCATTTCATGATATATCGGTTTATATAAAAACGATATATATAACTTTTTATTGCATAGCTCCATTTTACTCGGATACTACAAAGGTGACTGGCTGGCGGCGGTAAACACTTAATTTCTGACCATTTTGCTGCGCCGGTATCCAGTCCGGACCTCTTTTGATCACCCTAACCGCCTCCAACTCCATGCCATAACCAAAATTGGTTTCAGCTTTTACATCACTGATCTTTCCTTCGGTATTTACCTTGAAAACCACGATCACCTTGTATTCACCAACAGGTGCATTATTAGTTATGGCTGTCTCTTTAT
The DNA here is from genome assembly GCA_031410455.1 of Chitinophagaceae bacterium. Classification (GTDB taxonomy): domain Bacteria; phylum Bacteroidota; class Bacteroidia; order Chitinophagales; family Chitinophagaceae; genus Ferruginibacter. The sequence goes on from JANNZE010000304.1 coordinate 1,352, forward strand.
CGAGGTATCTTTCAAGGTATTTCTTCCAGGCTGCATCTCCACCGGGGAATGAGGCATTAATGATCCGTGATTCAAAAGGTTTTTCAGTTGAACCGTTACCGCCGGAATTTATTACCGGGATTTCAGCCGGCGGACCCGGAATAAATTTACCAGGGCCTGAATTTATTGGACCGGTTGTATCAGCCTGTTGGAGTCCGGGCTGTGTGCCGGGTTTGATCGGGCCGGCATCCTTCACAAGTTGAATCCTGGAAGATTTCCCGGCTGCTGCTCCACCACTCTTTTTTTGTACCGGCATCGTCATTTTGGGTTTTTCAGGCATTTTCACCATCGTTGTTCCAGGATCCGGGATTGAATAAATCTTAGCATATACCAGGTCTTTTTCTTTGAAACTTTTGAAAAGTATCATTACGATCAGAATCAGGGCGATCATTCCGCCAATGGCTTTCCACATACGCTCATCATACTGTTTGCGCAGTGGATAAGCGCCATAAGCCTTGTTGCGGCCATCGAAAATGATATCTAAAACATCTGCGGATAAAATTTTTTCCTTTTCCATATGCGTTATTTGGCAGTTAGATGCTTAATTGTTGGAAATGCATAAACGGGTTACGTGATGCGGGATGCAGGATATGGGATGCAGGATATGGGATGCAGGATACGGGTTACGATATACGGGATACGGGAAGTGAAACCAGAGGAGGATTCGTGAAACGTGTTCTCATCTTGCATCCCGCATCCCGATCATCCCGAACATCCCGATCAAATTCCTAACTGCGATTTGGCAATTAATGAAGATATTTGCGCAACCCCATTTATAATGAAGGCATTAATAAAAAACGCCACCATCATCTGTCCCACATCTGCTTATCACAAAACCCAACAGGATTTGTTTATTGAAGATGGAATGATCCGTATAATCGGGAATGAACTGAATATTGATGCAGATATTGTGATTGGTCATAAAGGATTACATGTTTCGGTGGGCTGGATGGATGTATTCGCACATTTCTGTGAACCCGGCCT
>JANNZE010000305.1:0-10398 GCA_031410455.1 Chitinophagaceae bacterium
TCAAGAAACTTTCCCTGTACATGGCCGCTGTGCATGTGCGCATGCGGATGATTGGCCATGGTAAACAATTCGTTTTCCATAGCAACTGCATCCAGAGAGGAAGTAAATTTCCGGCTGTATTCATCGGCTGCTACTGAAATGATGTCCATTATATCTGCGATTTTTTAGAAAAAATTAACAGGCCCAGGAAGGTGATAAGTCCGTTTATTAGAAGTATCTCGATACCTATCACATAACCATTGAAAATATCTTTAGAGTGCGTTTGTAAAAGGTAACAAATACAGGGGCTGATAAGTGCGATCACCGGTATCACCACAGAATCCGGCAATGCACGTTTGGTAAGTATACCGAAAGCAAATAATCCGAGTAACGGGCCATAAGTATAACCGGCAAGATCCAGAATCTTATCAATAATGGACCGGCTGTTGATCTCCCGGAAAATAAGAATACAAATAAAAAATATAAAGGTCATGGTGATGTGAACCGTAAGGCGGATATTCCTTCTTCTTTTTTCTGACAGGTCTTCCCGTTTTTTTAAGCCCAGGATATCAATACAGAATGAGGAAGTTAAAGCGGTAAGCGCACCATCAGCGCTCGGAAAAAGTGCGGAGATAAGCCCGATGATGAAAATCACGGAAATAATTACCGGCATATGCGAAATCAAACCAAGTGCAACGGAAGGAAATAAATTATCGCCTGTGATATTGGTTTGCCCGTTGAACAATCCGAATGCACCATTTGCATCGGTCATAAAACTGGCGCCTTTCGAATAAGCAAACAGGTACAGCAAACCACCCAGCAGCAGAAATAATAAATTCACCACCACCAGAATGATACTGAATGTGAGCATGTTTTTCTGTGAATCTTTCAGGGTTCGTACGCTGATATTTTTCTGCATCATCTCCTGGTCCAGTCCTGTCATGGCAATCGTAATAAAAGCACCGCCGAGTATTTGTTTCAGAAAAAACCCTTTACTGTTTACATCCGTATTGAAAATTTTGGTAAGCTGTTTGGCTTCCATGGCATTCACCGCTTCTCCTACTGATAAATTCAAAGTAGATAAAATATATCCTACACATACAACCAGGCCAATTACCATCAGGGATGTTTGTAAAGTATCTGTGTATACTATGGTTTTTACGCCGCCTTCAAATGTGTACAGTAAGATCATGATCAGCACCACCGCTGCAGATAACCAGAAAGGAATATTCAATTGTGATAAAATGAACAAATGCAGGATATTGATCACCAGGTACAGCCTTGCCGTAGCTCCTACCGTTCTTGATAAAATAAAGAAAGATGCGCCCGTTTTATAGGCAAAATTTCCGAAACGCTGATGCAGGTAAGCGTAAATAGATGTGAGATTAAGCCTATAATACAAAGGCAATAAAACATAGGCGATCACTGCATATCCGATCAGGTATCCTATCACCACCTGGAAATAGCCCAGGGCATTGGGAACGGCCGTAGCAGAACCCAGATTGCCCACACTACCTGGTACACTTACGAATGTAACGCCACTCAGTGAAGTGCCGATCATACCAAAGGCAACAAGTTTCCAGTTGGAATTTTTGTTTCCAATAAAGAAGGAATCATTATTTGAATTTCTGCTCGTGAACCATGCAACAATGAATAACAAGATGAAATATCCCAATACAAAACTCAGCAGAAGATATGGCGACATAGATATTGTTTAAGTAAATATAAGATTGAAATACTGAAATTTATTTGTGTCTTTGCAAAACAAACCAATGTATGTCTATAAAATCGATCGCTGTTTTCTGCGGAAGCAAATCAGGCAACAATCCCATTTTTGAAGAACATGCCATTTTACTGGGAAAAATTCTTTCTGAAAATAATGTAACGGTTATTTATGGCGGCGGAAATAAAGGTTTGATGGGTGCTGTTGCCAATTCTGTACTGGAAAATAATGGAATGATCACCGGTATCATGCCCACTTTATTAAAAGATTTTGAACACCATCATCAAGGGATAACAGAATTGCTGATCGTTGATACGATGCATACCAGGAAAAGATTATTCTATGAAAAAAGTGATGCAGCCATCATTTTACCGGGAGGCTATGGAACACTCGACGAATTATTTGAGATCTTAACCTGGAACCAGTTGAAGATCCATACCAAACAGATTTTCTTTTTAAATACCGGCGGATTTTATGATCACCTCATTGCACACATGATGTTGATGCATGAAACAGATTTTTTATACGATCATCCTGAACTGAAAATGACCATCCTGAAAGAGCCACAGGAATTGCTTCCCTACTTTACAATGGAATCAGAATAAACTTTTGCCGGTGAATAAAGGGATCTGGAGGCCGGCACGAATAATCGGCACTGCATACACATCCCCAATGGAATTTACCTGCACATAAGGAGAATACTGATTCTTTGTTACATCAAACATCAGGGAAATATAATAGAACATATCATCACTGTTTTCCCTTCCCTGGCAATATCCTGCTCCTAGCAGCACGCTCGAAGGTTTGTCTTTGGATTTTTGAGAAGAGCTGTTCGGAATTATGAATTTAGTATTCACGAAATTCTGCTCATACTGACCCTGCACAAATAAAAACCGCACAGGATAGATCCTCGCAAATGCCCCCGGACCCAACACGGTCTGTTTTCCGGTAATGCTTACATTATTGATGTTCTTTTCATTTACATACAAAAAATTAAATAAGAGTCCCACATCAATCCATTTGGTAAGACGGTAGCCAATCACCGGGGTAGCACCTACAGAAAACTGGTTGTTGAAAAAATTGAGTGTGATACCGCCACCTGTAAAAAGATGATCTTTCTTAAACCAGTGAGATGCTGAATCAGATTGTGCATTAGAAACCGCACTTGTAATAACGAAAAGCAGCATTAAAATTGTCTTTTTCATATAGATAATTAAAGATCGAATACTTTTCCTGCATTCAGGATATTATTGGGATCAAAAACTTTTTTGATAGATCGCTGAATATCCATAGCGGGTTTATTAAAAACCACATCCAGGTATTTCTTCTGGATGAGACCAATGCCATGTTCTCCACTGATGGTACCACCTAACGAATGAACCAGCATGAATAATTCACGAAGGATAGGCATCATCACCTCATTGTTGAGGCTGTAGATATTTCCTTCTTTACGAATACGAACATGCAGATTTCCGTCGCCGGCATGGCCATAACACACCACATCAAAATCATGTTTTATACCCAATGCTTTCACGCCATGAATCAACTTCGGCAATTCAGCACGTGGAACCACAGTATCTTCTTCAATTGTGTAGCCGGCCAGCTTTACTGCTTCCGCTGCACGACGCCGCAATTTCCACAATTCTGCTTTTTGTTGTGCATCGTCGGCGAACAGAATCTCACCGCAATCAAAATCCAGCAACAGTTCGGATATCTGTTCCATTTCCTGCATCAGGGTTTCGGGGTGATTTCCATCCACTTCTATGATCAGGTGCGCTTCTGTACCTTCTGCCACGGGGATGGAAGTACTGTCTACAAAGGCACTTACAATTTTTAAGGCATTGATCTCTATCAGTTCCAGTGCACTGGGTGTAAATCCGGCTCTGAAAATAGCACTTACGGCTGCTCCTGCTTTTTCCAGGTTGTTGAAAGGAACGAGCATCAGCAGATCATATTTTGGCAAAGGGATCAAACGTAATACAATCGTTGTAACAAGCCCCAGCGTTCCTTCACTTCCCACCATTAGTTGAGTAAGATTATATCCAGTGGAATTTTTTAAAACATTGGCGCCAGTCCATAGAATATCACCATTCGGCAAAACTACTTCCAGGTTCAGTACATAATCTTTTACCACGCCATACTTAACGGCTTTAGGTCCTCCGGAGTTTGCGGATATATTTCCACCAATGAAGCAACTTCCTTTACTGCTGGGGTCGGGCGGATAAAACAATCCTTTTTCCTTAACGGCATTCTGCAATACTTCGGTAATAACGCCCGGCTGTGTGATCACCTGTAAATTTCTTTCATCTATTTCAAGTATACGGTTCATTCTTTCGAATGAGATCACCACACCACCCACATGCGGCAATGCGCCACCACTTAATCCGGTTCCTGCACCTCGTGGTGTAACAGGTATGCGTTTCTCATTGCAATATTTCATTACCGTACTGATCTCTTTCGCCGATTCAGGCCGTAGGACCACATGCGGATAAAAATGAAGATTTTCCGTTTCGTCCCGACCGTATTTTTCCATATCATCAGGAGTAGTAAACATATTCTGTTTACCCAACACCTCTTCAAAAAAAGGAAGAGCATCCCTTATCAATTCTTCTAAAGCAGCTGTAGACATCCTGGTAATTTTGGCAAAATTCGGTAAAAAATCAGTGCTTACATTAAAACACACGATCAGAACGTAGGGCAAAGCGATTGTCGGTCAATATGATCAGGATAAAAACCATTTTTGATCACATTAAATTCAGTGGCGCCACGATACTGGTTAAAGTTCTTTAACCCAGATATAGTTGCATCATAACTGAATAAGAAACGGATATTTTTTATTTCAAATCCTATCATTGGCATGATGGCATCTTTCCAGCGATGATATAAACCAACGATGAGCACCTTTTCACCATCTTCTGATAATTTATAATTAGCATTTATTCCCAGAACAAGTTCAGATGCTTTAGCCTGGTTGGTATAATATACATTGGGATTCAGGATCACATTATCGGAAGCCTTCAGCACCGCATTCACAAACCCTATATGACGCATAGGAATGGTTCCGTCTCCGGCTGGATCATTGAAAAAAGATTCTTTAGGCTTGTTCACATGATGAATGGAATATCCTGCATTTATATAAATATTATCCTGCGGAAAATATGCATAATTCAATCCTGCCTGGATATCCATATAACTGATGGAAGTTTTGTCTAAAAAAACTGTAGGTGGATTCTCAAAAAATTGCCCGTCAAACTGATCCGGGAATTTTAAATTGGTGGGATCGATACGTTTATTTGCATAGCCCACATTAAAACCTGCGCTTAATAAACTGCTGTTGCCCAGCATCTGGTGATAGGCAACAGATCCGTACAATTTTGTAGAACGTAAACTGCCGGTACCGGCCACATCGCTCAAAATAAAACCACCAAGCCCCAGCCAGCCTGTTTCAATTTTATCTCTGAACAATTGAAAATCTGCAAATGCACTCATGGTTTTATAAGGAACCGACATGATATTGCTGTACTGGTTCCTGTAATGTACTCCCAGCCTGTAATCTGCATTAGGAATAAAACCGGTGTTGGCAGGATTGGTGGTAAGCGGTGAATTGAAAAATTGTGAGAAATGAAGATCCTGTGCCTGTGATAAATAAGCGCAGAAAATTAATAATATGGTGAAGATATTTTTCATGGATTATCTTATTAAAGTGATGTCTCCGGTCTTGCGCACCTTTTGCCCATCGGTGAATTCAACATCCAGCGTATAAACATAAACATCCATTGGTTGCACCTTTCCTTTAAAGGTTCCGTCCCAGCCCTGCTTACGGCTGTCAGAATGAAAAACAAGTTGCCCCCACCGGTTATAAATATTCCAGCTCATTTTACCGATACCAAAACCTTTCACAGATATCACTGCATTTTCCCCGTTCTTTCCCGGAGTGAAGGCATTGGGAACAGCGAGCAGCGGAACTATCAGCACAGGAACGTCACGCCTTGCCGTATCCGAACAACCGGCTTCGTTAAAAACGATCAGTTCTGCAGTATAGGTTCTTGTTTCATTATACAGATGAACAGGATTTTCCAGCGTTGAACTTTCGCCATCGCCAAAGTTCCATAGGTAACGTACACCTCTTAAAGAAGTATTCTGAAATCTTACCGGTGTATTTTCCTGCGGCGGATCTGGCGACCAGGTAAAACTTGCGGCCGGTTTTTCCACTACACGAATGGTGAAATAAGCAGACGTATCTATTTTATTACAGGTATTTGTATCCTTTGCAATCAGCCGGACATTATAAGTTCCTATCTGGTACAAATGAGTTGGATTTTCTTCTGTTGAAGTTGTTCCGTCACCAAATTCCCAGATAAAATCGGTTCCTCCTTCTGATGTATTCAGGAACACCGCCTGGTAAGGTGCACAACCTAATGCATTGGTCACAAACTTTGCTTTTACATAAGGACTTAAACGTACATTTTTGGAAATACTGTCCGGTGCATTACAGAATATCGTATCCTGCAGGTACAAGGTAACTTTATACGTTCCCGGTGCTGCATACGTATGTAATCGCGGTGGTGAAAGGCCTCCCACTTCACGGGGACTGCCATCGCCAAAATCCCATATAAATGATGTTGCTGTAAAGTTTCCTGTGGTAGGCCTTGAAATATTGTTGAACTGCATGGTAAGACTTTCGCAGGGTAAAACTTTCTGATAATTAAAATCAAGGTTCGCAACATTATTACCTGTTTTGATATTGATATAAGAAGTGTCGCGTATGTTACAGGTAGAGCTGTCTTCAGAGATCAGCATCACCGTATAAGTTCCTATGTTATCAAAAGTATGCATGATATTATTGGTGGTGGTTATCTGCACCGGTGATCCATCACCAAAATTCCAGTAAAATTTTACACCCTGGTTAAGTGTATCTCTGAATAAAACATCCAAAGGAACACAACCGCTCTTTTTATTTACCACACCTTCTATGGTAGATTGAACAGCAGATCCCACACCTGCAAAATTCATTTCAATTTTTACACTGGCCTGGTTACAACCTGAACCTGCATTATTTCTGCTGGACCATGCACCCGGTGTTGTAGGAAAAGCGATCCTGCCACCGCAATTGGCACACATGGCCTGGTATATAACTCCATTTGCATCAAAACGGCTGGTACCTCCGTCCACATGATCACCAACGCCTCCGGATTGCCCGAAGTGCGAACCGAATAACTGACGTGTTGCATTCCTCTCCAGTACAAAGAAATAAAAATCACTGCCGTCTGCGGCCGGTATACTTGGTAAAGGATTCACTTCCGGTAAACCTGCAGTTGTTCCGGAAGAATATCCCTGGTTGTTGTTGATACCACCTCCCCAGCCCGATACATAAACATTCTGGCATCTGTCCACAAGAAATGCGATAGGCGAAATATTAGGCTCAACAGAATTGGTTCCGAAAACTGTTGAATATACATAAGCAGATAAATCCGGCTGGAGTTTACAGATGAATTGTTTACCGCCCGCATTGCTGAAAGTTGCATTGAACACTCTCCAGTCACCGGTAGTTGTACCCATAATATAAGGAAAACCCGCTTTATCGAATTTCAAACCATACACTATATCCACACCGGAGGTACCCAGGTAAGTGGTTTTGATGATACTGCTTCCGTCAGGTCTTATAACCGTTACAAAACCGTCTGTTGTACCTCCCTGGTAATTTCCTGAAACTACCGAAGTTTTATTTCCCGGTATATTATTACTGGTTGTGCCACCTGCTACATATATATTGCCGCTGAGTGGATTTATATCTGTAGAAAAACAAGCATCATCTCCGGAGCCTCCAAAATAAGAACTGAATAGAAGTGTACCCAGGTTGGTATTCATTTTTAAAACCACGCCATCCTGCCTGCCTCCGAATGTTGTTTGAAATGCACCGGCAGTAGTTGGAAAATCAGCCGATTGTGTACAGGCTGCAAGAATGATATTATTGGCAGCATCAACAATCACTTCACTTCTGGCATCATCACCATAATTTCTTCTTAATGATTCTTTGCCGGCAACACCTACATATTTCGGCCGTATGTTCACTCCGTCACTTTCAGATCCACCTATTTTTCTGGATCCCAGCAATGCAGTTCCGCCGGCATTGAATTTGGTAATGAAAATATCAAAATTACCGCCATTGCCTATCGTTGCAGCGGTGGTAGGAAAACTCTCAGAATTTGTTCTTCCTGTAATAATAAGATCTCCCTGCGGATCTACGATCATAGAATGAGGCTGTTCATTTTTTGAACCACCCAGGTAAGTGGCATATATCCTGCTTCGGCCATCTGCAGAAAACTTAAATATCGCAACATCATATCCTAATAAACTTCCTTCAGCTGTACCGCCATTATAGGTAGTTTGAAATGCTCCCGGAGAAACAGGATAACCGGATCCGAAAGCGATACCTGCTGAATAAAAAGTTCCGTCCGGGCCTGGCGTAGCAGAGTAACCCCAGTTGTCGGCTGTACTGCCACTTAGTGTAGAAAAGATGATGGTAGGATCAATGATCAATACAGACTTAGAATCATACTGTTTTACATCAAACGTTACTACATTATTTCTTACCACAAATCTGCAATCAACGGTCACCGGCTTGCCGAAGCTGGTATAATAACTGTAGGGTGAAAGTTCTTTTACTTCTCCGACAGGTGTGCGTATAATCAGTTCCTTATTTTTCACCAGCAATTCGTCCGGGCCATCGTATTGCATAGCGATGCGTGCAGGATTTCCTCCGGGATGAACAATAAAATCATATTTAAGATGCCCGCCGTCGCTGTAATACCTGATATCAATATTTGGATAGATATTCTGATAGGTGACAGTCTGGAATAATTTACAATCGGATGCCCATTTGCTCCGGTCGTTTCCTATGTAATAATTATTATGAGAGGGAAATGGTTTTTCAACTTTTACGAAAGCTGCAGAAGCTCCCAGCAATTTCATTTTATAGGCAAACGAATGGATCGTTACAGGTTGCGCAGGATCAATGGGTTCTTTTTCTGAATGTGAATGGCCGTGCATAATACCAGAAAGACGTTCTATATCGGAGCCATCATTCATAAGCATGGTAAAGCCATCTTTTTCTAAAAAAAGAGCTCCGGAGTTGAAATCACCTTTGAAATGAACGTTGGGATGCCACTGGCCTTTGTTCTCTACAAACTCCATCTGCGCAGAAGCATTGAATGCCATAGCTATGATGAAAATGAAAGTCCATAAGAATTGTAAAGTATCAAACCGCCGCATCCCAATAATTTTATAACAATTTACGTATTAAATACAGGAAAGGACTGCGATAGGTTTCTTTGCCGGAAGAGTTTAGAATGTATTTAACTATTTACAGGAACTCAGGCGATCTTACTCCACATCGTTTTAGCCCTCTGCTCTTTTAAACAGTTTTTAATGGGCAAATGTTCTGCCAATTGAAATTCAGGATCATTATCGAGTATCTTTTCCACTTCGGTCTTTATGATTTCCAGCATGGCTTTATCTTCCACTATATTGGCCAGTTTAAAATTAAGGTCACCGCTTTGCTTCGTGCCGTCAATTTCACCGGGACCACGGATCTCCAGGTCTTTTTCAGCAATACGGAAGCCATCATTGGTTTCTACCATGATCTTCAGTCTTTCCGTTGCATCCTGGGAAACTTTGTTTCCGGTTAGTAAAATACAATAACTCTGTTCGGCTCCACGGCCAACTCTTCCGCGAAGCTGGTGCAATTGGGAAAGGCCGAATTTTTCAGCACTTTCAATTACCATTACCGAAGCATTCGGCACATTTACCCCTACTTCAATTACGGTTGTGCTCACCATGATCTGTGTATCATGAGCAACAAAACGCTGCATATTGGTTTCTTTCTGATCTGCCTTTTGTTTTCCATGTACCATACTGATCCAGTATTTGGGTTCCGGGAAAAACGATTTCACTTCTTCAAAACCTTTCATCAGGTTCTCATAGTCGAGTTTGGAACTTTCCTCAATGAGAGGATATATAATATAAGCCTGCCGGCCTGCGGCTACCTGTTCTTTTATGAAATCCATAACCGCCGGCCTCGAATATTCATTACGATGAACGGTATTGATCGGTTTCCTTCCAGGAGGCAATTCATCAATTACGCTATAATCCAGGTCGCCATAAGCTGTTAAAGCCAGGGTTCTGGGGATCGGCGTGGCCGTCATTACCAGCACATGTGGTGGAATGGTATTCTTCTTCCATAATTTGGCCCTTTGTGCCACACCAAATTTGTGTTGTTCATCTATCACAGCAAATCCCAGGTTTTTGAACGCCACTTTATCTTCTATAACAGCATGTGTTCCGATGAGGATGCTTACTGTGCCATCTGCTACATCTTCCAGAATTTTTTTTCTTTGTTTTGCGGAAGTAGAACCTGTGAGTAATCTTAACTCAACGGGAAGATCTTTCAACATTTCTGACAAACCGAAATAATGCTGCTGTGCTAATATTTCTGTGGGAGCCATGAGTACACTTTGAAATCCATTATCGGATGCAATGAGCATACATAACAAAGCCACCATGGTTTTTCCGCTGCCAACATCTCCCTGCAACAAACGATTCATTTGCTTACCGGTGGCAAGGTCTTTCCTGATCTCTTTGATCACTCTTTTCTGAGCGCCAGTCAATTCAAAAGGTAGGTGCCGGTGAAAAAAATC
>JANNZE010000306.1:0-3305 GCA_031410455.1 Chitinophagaceae bacterium
TTGTTTTAAAAACAGGTTCGTGCGCCACGAACCTTTGCTTTCAGATAAACCATTGCATCACACAATATTTTACCAGCCTGATCAGTTTAATACATATATTTATTAAAACATATTTTATGAAAAAAATATTTACTGCCTGTATTTTGTTCGCCGGCCTATCTGCATCAGCTCAAAAAATACTTCACGGGAGCAATGCCATCAAATTAAACCTGTTGGGTTTGCCGCTGAACAATTACTCGTTGCAATATGAACGCAAACTGAATAACAGGATGTCTGCAGCTCTTTCTTTCAGGGTGATGCCTTCTTCTGGTTTACCTTTTAAAAATACGATCGCAGATGCCATCGGCGATAATGATGTGGATGTACAAGCCACTGTAAAAAGTTTTAGGATGAGCAATATTGCCATCACACCCGAATTCAGATTTTACATTGGCCGTAAGGGAAATATGCGTGGTTTTTATGTGGCTCCGTTTTACAGGTTTGCTAATTTTAAAGTGGAGAACCTCGTGGTTTCCTATACTGATGATCTGAACGCAAAGCAACAGGTTAGCTTAAGTGGTAAACAACAAACCCACACATTTGGTGCAGGTATCGGAAAGCAATGGATACTGGGAAAAATGGTTGTTTTAGACTGGCTGATATTTGCTCCGCATTTCGGCGTGGGCAACGGAACATTCACAGGCGTTAGTTCCCAAACATTGAGTGCGCAGGAACAAGCCGATCTTTATAAAGAACTGGATGACCTGGATATTCCTTTAACCACAAAAAAAATAACGGTTAATGCAAACGGTGCAACAATGGGTTTAAGCGGATCGTGGGGCGGTCTAAGAAGTTCCTTAAGTATTGGAATCAGGTTTTAGAGGTGAAGAACATTTGAGAATACGAAATATTCACATTTAAATTTACAGGGATGCGTGAACAGCGCATCTTTTTTTATTTAAAAAATTTCTATGATGTAAAACAGGCCAGGGAAAACACGGAGGCGAATTACATTTTATAATTTGATGATCTTCCTGGTGATCATTTTATCACCCTGTATGATCCGGAGAAAATACATGCCTGCGTTTAATGTATTGCCTACTTTTATCAGTTCATTGGTAGAATACATATTTTGTTGCAGTATTCTTCCCTGCATATCCATAATGGTGATTTGTATTTTTTCTTTCCCTGCAACTTTTGTTTTAATGAAAAAGTTGGCAGCACTTGGATTAGGGTAAATCAATGTTTCCGTTATATCTGCAGGCAGATCGTAATCTGTTTTTGTAATAAGCTCTCGCGATTCTCTGAACGAAGGACAGGCCGGTAAGGCAACCGCCAGCACCCGAGGTGTGCCCAGGCCACAACTGTTAACGCCTGTCACAGTAACATTTCCAACTATAGCACCTGCATCGTATTCCACTTTTATAGATAATGTTCCTTGTCCTGATAAAATGTTTGCACCTGCAGGAACAGACCAAACTACAGAATTTCCATTAACAGGCATTGCGTTAATCATGTACGCATAATGTCTATTGGGACAAGTTTTCAATAATGCAGACATTATTCCATTAGGCGCCAAAGGCATTTTACGGGTGATGGTTAACGACCTGGTTGTACTGGTCATACAATTGTTCACTGCGTTTACGTCAATAGTGCCCGTTGTAAAAGCAGAAGACCATCTTACCAGGATGATCGTATCATTTTCTGTTCCCGCTCCACCCGGATGTGCAGTTATAACAGCTCCTGCAGGAACGGTCCATATATACGATTTTGCATCATCTATCTTTTTTGTCCTGTAAGAGGTAGTGTCTGGCCCGCCGATAGTAGGGCACGGATTCAATGTACCATAAATAGCTGCAGGTGTTGCCAGCACCTGGTCATTAACCGGTATGCTCCTGTATGTACTCATACCGCAACCTGTAACAGATTGAACGGAAACATATCCACCGGAATAAGAAGAGCCAAATAGTACCGTAATACTGGTATCTTTTACGTTGATGCTTGTTCCAATAACAGGGCTTATGATGGTTGCTCCGGCGGGAACCGTCCAGGTGTAGGAAACCGCATACCGTACTTTGTTCGTTCTGTAAACAACCGGAGTACCTGTTGGATTACTCGGTCCCACTTTTATCACGCAGGAATTGGTAGGACCGGTGATAATTTCCGGTACCGGCGACCAGGAACGGTGTATGGTAAAATTTTTAGGGCTGGAAATGCCACATTGTGTAACTGCATTTACGGTAATGAAAGTACCGGCCACAAAACTGTTGTCAAATTTTACAACGATGGCCGTATCATTTTTTGTACCGCCACCACCCGGTCTACCCACAATTGTAATTCCCTGTGGAACAGTCCATTGGTAACTGGTAGCGTTGGTAACTTTTGAAATACTGTACAGCGCTGTTGTATCATAATTGATATAAGGGCAGGCCGTGGCATCACCTGTGATTTCTCCCGGAATGGGTGGGGGCCCTTTGAAAATATAGGCTGTACGCATTATTTCAGGTCCACATACATTTCCAACTTTTACATTGATAGAACCTAATGTATAGCTGGCAGCAAAACGAATGGTAATATTTGGAGTTCCCTGTCCGCTGACGATCTGCATATTTGAAGTATTGGACACAGACCAGTCATAATAACTGGCTGAAACGGCATTGATACTGTACGTGGCGGTACCACCGGCTATACCAATGAAAGTGCATCCTTCTTTATTGCCTGCAATGGAATCGCCAATGCTGAAGGAGCAAGCGTTAGAGGAGTTCTGATTAGAATCCCCCGTTTTATTTATGGTAGAATTTTGTCCAAAGTTGATTGAAGGCAGACTTACGCCTAACAATGTTCCAAAAACATACAATACATTAATCCATGCACCGAACCGGACAATACTTTTTTTTACAGTAAAATTTAAATACATGAATTTCCTTTTTATCAGGTAAATGTTAGGAATACAAGGTGTTGCGTTAACTTAGGAGGAGAGGTTAAAGATAAAATAAATTACCTCACTTTTTTTGTAGTACAAATAACTTTTTTTTATAATAATGCATAAATGGGAAAAATTGCTGGATTTTGCTACTATATTATTCCGATTTTGAGTTGAGAATATTTTATGCAGAAATCCAGGATTATCAGGTATTCCTGCTTCCTGTTATCTGATTGCTGCCAGGATAGGCTATGATTAAATCGTAAAAATCGATTTTTTTTTCTGCAAATCGACTGAATTTGATTATTGACTTTTGTTTTAAAAAAACATACGTACTTTTTTTCTTGATAAAAAAAGTACCAAAAAAATCAAGAAAGGAAATATATACCGGCAATTTCCTTTC
>JANNZE010000307.1:0-4276 GCA_031410455.1 Chitinophagaceae bacterium
AAAGACCGTTCAGCTCAACCGTCCGAATTTTGGCTTACATATCAGGCCCTGTATGTGGCGTGATCTTTCTAATTTCTCTTCAGGCGCTATTTGTCTGGTACTGGCTTCCCGTTTATATGAAGCCGATGATTATATCAGGGATTATGATGAGTTTTTAAAACTGACCAACATTTGAAAAAAATATTAATTGCCGGTGCAGGCGGTGCACCATCAGAAGGCGTGATACACTCTCTTCTGAAAAGTAAAAAGCAGGAAGAGATCATTGGAATGGGCAGTGAACCAACCGATATGGTATTATCTGCAGCCATAAGAAAATATGCGGTTCCTTATGCAAATACCGATCAATATAAAAGTGCATTGCTGGCCATCCTGCAAAAGGAAAAACCGGATCTGATACATTTTCAGAATGATCTTGAAATATTTTATGCATCACTGATCAGGGAGGATATACATGCAGCCGGTACCAAAACCTATATGCCTTCTCATGAAGTGATTGATACCTGTGTACATAAATACAAAACGTATCTCAAATTAAAAGATGCAGGTGTTAAGGTTCCGGAGAATTTAATGATCAATAATGAAGATGATCTTAAACATGCATTTGAAAAATTAGGCGATACAAAGGGCAGGATCTGGTTACGTGCATCTTCTATCGGTGGCGGTGGCAAAGGTGCTTTACCTACCAATGATCTTACGTTTGCTAAAGGATGGATTGACCGTTATGACGGATGGGGCGACTTTGTTGCTGCAGGTATATTAGAGCCGGAAACCGTAACATGGTTATCACTATGGCATGAAGGTGAACTGGTGGTTGCACAAACAAGACTTAGGAAAGCCTGGACGCATGGTAACAGAACTTTATCTGGTGTTACGGGTGTTACCAAAGTAGGACAAACCTATTCTGATGACCAGGTGAATGACATTGCCATCAGTACCGTGAAAGCAGTTTCTGATAAACCACATGGAATTTTTGGTGTGGATATGGCATATGATAAAAACGGCATTCCCAATCCGACAGAAATAAATATCTCGAGATTTTTCACTACCGTATTATTCTTTACGGAAGCCGGATTGAATCTCCCGGAAATATTTAAAGACATTGCTTTGTATAATGAATTTCCGCAGTTGGAGAAACAAATAAATCCTTTACCCGATGGATTATTGTGGCTAAGGGGAATGGACACCGCTCCGCGTTTGATGCAGCCGGGCGAAATAGAAAAAGAAATTATTATTCTTTAATGATTCTTGTAACAGGCACATCAGGTTTCATCGGAAAGCATTTGCTGCATAAACTCATAACTATTTATGGTGCTGATAATATTCTTGCTTTAACTTCTGCTCCGGTAACAGGTTGCAGATACCTGTTGCATGAAGACTATTCGTTCGGTAAAAACTTTTTTGAAAATAATGGTGCAGGAAATATCGATACGGTAATACATGCCGGCGCATTCATTCCAAAAAAATCCTCTGAGGCAAATGATTATGACCTTTGCTTTTCAAGTATAGCCTCAACAAAAAAATTACTGGATGCATTGCCGGATGGTGTAAAGAAATTTATTTTTATCAGCACCGTAGATGTTTATGATACGTCTGCTTTAATTTCTGAAGACACCAGCATTTCTCCCGCAAGTTTATACGGTTATTCAAAATTTTATTGTGAGAAGATGGTGGCCGCGTGGGCGAATGATAGAAAGATAAATGCTGTGATGTTACGTTTAGGGCATGTTTACGGACCTGGCGAAGAGAAATACCAGAAAATGATTCCTTTAACGATTCATAAATTAATTAAAGGTGAACAGCCCCAGCTTTGGGGAAGCGGAAAGGAAACCCGCTCTTTTATATACATTGATGATGTGGTAGAAGCCATCATGCAGGCGATCACAAAAAATGTTAAACAACAGGTAGTGAATGTGGTAAGCGGAACAGCAACAAGTATATGTGATGTTATTGCTCTTCTGATTCAGATAAGCAGGAAAGATATAAACCCGGAAATCATTTCAACTAATGTGTCTGGTCGTAATATGGAGTTTGATAATACCAGGATGAAAGAATTATTGTGTGCAGAAAAATGGAACCTGCAAAAAGGGTTGCAGGCAGAATGGGAACATATGGAGGCTTTACAATGATGAAATTATTTTTTGACCTGGATGGAACTTTACTCGATTCCAGGGAACGCCTGTATAAATTATTTCAGCATCTTGTTCCTGAATCTGACTTCACGTTTGAAGATTACTGGAACCTTAAGAAAAATAAGATCGATCATACCCGTATCTTATCTGAACATTTCCATTATACACCAGAGCGCGTAGATGCTTTCCAGCAAACATGGCTGTCACTGATTGAAACAGACGAATGGCTGAATTATGACCAGCCTTTCGACAACGTAACTGAATTTTTACATCTCTTGAAAGATGACAATGAATTATTTCTTGTTACGGCAAGGCAGTCTGAAATTAAAGTTGCGGAACAAATTGAAAGATTTGGATGGCAAAATATTTTCACATCGGTATTGGTCACCAACCGTCGCACGGAAAAAGATGTGCTGATCAGTCATTTTCATCCATCATCTGAAGACTGGCTGATAGGAGATACTGGTTATGATATCAACACAGGAAAGCAGCTGGGGATGAGAACTGCGGCAGTGCTTACAGGTTTTCTGAATAAGGAAAAACTGATGGAATACCATCCTGATGTGATCGCAGAAACCGTTTTAGATTTACATTTCAATTAATTAATATGGATGCAGTAAAACAAAAAGTTATCGAATCAGAAAATTTTTACGCTGATTCATTTTTAAATTTTGATTATTCACTGGCAGATTATGGCTTCAAAACATTACAGCCTTTTTTCAAAGGTAAAACAGCACTGGAAGTTGGCCCTGCATCAGGATACATGACCAAATACCTTATAAAGGAATTTGAAACGCTTGACCTGGTGGAAGGTTCCGGTGAGTTGCTGAAACAAATACCGGATTATCCGAATATGACCAAGAATCATGCGATGATTGAAGAGTTTGATCCCACTAAAAGTTATGATACAATCATCATGAGTCATGTGCTGGAGCATGTGCATGATCCGGTTGCAATTCTGCAGAGAATCAGAACCTGGTTGAAAGACGATGGTGTGTTTTTGTTGGCAGTACCCAATGCAAGATCTATACATCGCATGGTGGCAGTTCAGATGGGCCTTCTGGAAAATGAATACCAGTTGAATGAAAGAGATCATTCATTAGGACATTACAGGGTGTATGATACGGCCAATCTTAAAAAAGATGTGTTGGCTGCAGGATATGCTATTGTTGAAAGCGGCGGGTATTATTTAAAGCCGCTTACTAACGGACAAATTGAAAAGAACTGGACACCAGAAATGATAGAAGGTTTTTATAAAGTCGGAAAATTCTTTCCGGAAAATTGTGCGGAGATTTTTATCATTTGTTCTAAATAATTTATGCAGATCCCTTTTTTATCTTTTGAGGATACAAATAAACTGATCAAAGAAGAAATCATTTCAAATTTTGAAAAGTTCTTCGACAAAAGCTGGTATATACTTGGTGAGGAGGTAAAAACCTTTGAAGAAGCATATGCAGATTTTAACCAGACAAAATATTGCGTGGGCATCAGTAACGGTTTGGATGCCCTTCATCTGTCATTAAAAAGTTTAGGCATTGGTAAAGGCGATGAGTTGATTGTTCCATCCAATACTTTTATTGCAACCGTGCTGGCAGTTTCATTTGTGGGCGCTACGCCGGTATTTGTTGAGCCGGATATTTATACCTATAATATTGATCCTTCCAGGATAGAAGCTGCCATTAATTCCCGTACGAAAGCCATCATGCCTGTTCATTTGTATGGCCAGTCGTGTGACATGGACGCAATCATGGAAATCGCGGAAAAGCATGATCTGAGAGTTATTGAAGATAATGCACAGGCACAGGGAGCAATGTATAATGGAAAGCCCGTGGGCAGTTTCGGGCATATCAACGCAACCAGTTTTTATCCTGGTAAAAATCTTGGTGCATTAGGCGACGCCGGAGGAATAACTACCAACGATGAAAAGCTGGCACGTGCTGTAAAAATGTTACGCAATTATGGTTCAGAAAAAAAATACCATAATGAAGCCATTGGTTTTAATATGCGGATGGATGAATGCCAGGCTTCTTTCCTGAATGTAAAACTCAGATATTTGCCCGACTGGATAAAGCAACGTCAGCGTATTGCTGACCTTTACAATACACATCTTTCTGATATAGATGGACTAATTCTTCCAAAAGTTGCCG
>JANNZE010000308.1:0-8533 GCA_031410455.1 Chitinophagaceae bacterium
TTGCGCTGCACCTTTTATGGTTTGGGATGCAATGAGCGAAGCTGTTTTTGCATCAAAGCCTATTTCAATTCCACCCTGGATATTTGCACGGATAAAACGCATGGCAAATGCAGTTCCGCATGCACCCAGTACAGTGGCAGCATCCATCAGGCTTTCATCTATCACTACTACTTTTCCTAATTGCTCAAACAATGACATCATATAAAACAATTGCTCATCATTGATATGATCTGCATTGATGCAAGTCATACTTTCCCTGATAGCAATCGCTGTATTAGGCATTGCTCTTACCACGGGCATTTTCTTTCCTATTTTTTCCAGTATAGTTTGTGAGGTTACACCTGTAACAACGGAACATAAAACCTGTTTTTCAGGATTAAGGTGATCTTTTATGTCAGACAGAATTGCTTCTACCTGGAATGGTTTTACCGCCAGTATGATGATGTCAGCATATTCCACGGCTTCCTTATTATCCGATGTAACCATTACACCCATTTCTTCCACGGCTTTTAAGGCAGTTATATTTCGCCTTGTAACCAGCAAATGAGATGGTTTTATGAATTTACTCTGGATGAGGCCTTCTGCAATGGCTATCCCCAGATTTCCTCCACCGATAATTGTAATTCTTTTGCTCATAAAATGTATTCAGCTAATGCTGATAAAGATAATTTGATTTATGAATATGTATTTTGTTAAATGTAATCATTTAGATAAATATGAATAATAATTGTTTCCTACTATTGCACTCAAATTAAATGCACATGAAGTATTTTCTACTTTTCCTCTCTATTCAATTTGGATTTTACAACACAGATGCCCAGGCAAAATTAAATATCAATTCTAAAGGTGAATTGAATGAAATGGTCAGAAGTAACCTGATGAAGACAAGAGATTATGAGGCAATATCGTCATTCGACACAGTATCCCGATCTCCCCTTTTGATCTATGCCATTTATTTTAAGAATGGAAAAATGGGAATTTTGAATATCACTGGAGTTGAAGTAACTCCGGCGATCTATGATGAAATTCCGGGACTTAACATTTCTCACACTACAGTAATGTTCGGCTATCACGACCACTATCCCGTTGTGATCAATAAAAAATATGGGCTGATCACCAACGCCGGAAAATTACTTATCCCCGTAAAGTATGATTACATCACTTATGGCGCTGCTAAAGCGAAAGATAAAAAAGGAATGGTACAGGATTCTTTGTTTTTTATAAGTGACAGCAGAAATGAATACCAGGCAGACCTGAAAGGAAAAATCAATCAACAAAAGTTAACAGAAAACGGCAATGAGCAGGTAGTTACAGAAGATTATAGTTCATCTCCTTCCTCTTATTCCAATTCAACCAATACTCCAAAAAAAACTTCAGTAAATGGTAACATCATCAAAGAATTTTCTATACTGAATGTTGTGGAAAATAAAGTAGGCAATAAATATTTACAAGGAGCTTTCAATAAAAAAACCAATGAATTAATTATACCTGTTGAATTTAACTATATAGTGAACGACAGATACAATCGCATCATCGCTTACAAAACAAACGATGTTATTATTAAAGATTCTACAGGGAAGAATCTTTTAAAAGAATCCTATCAGTACATAGAAGAATTCAATGGTTTGTATAAAATCACGAAAGATAACAAAACGGCTTTTTTTGATAAAAACCTGAACCAGGTTTCAGATTTTGTGTATGAAAAATTTGGTTCAGCCAATGGAGAAATCATCATCGTTTCTAAAAATGGAAAATATGGAATGGTGAGCATCCAGGGAAAAGAGCTGACTGATTTCATTTTTGATGAAATGCAGATCTATTCTTCACACAGCAGTATTAAAACTCCTTTTGTTGTGGCTTCCATTTTAAATAAAAAAGGATTAATATCTGCGGAAGGAAAATATTTAACTCCGATAGAGTATGATGATATTTATCCTGAAACATCTGTAAATGATCATGGCGGAGGTATGGGTGATGTAATGCCGGATATGTATAATTATGATCCATCCAATGCTTATTTCTTTTTCAGGAAAAATAACAAAATGGGTTTGTTGGATAATCAGTTCAGGATTGTAGTACCGGCAGCATACAGCAATATCAAAAAAAGTGACAACAGGAATTTTGTATATACCGGTGAATTGGAAAAAAATAGCTGGAAATGGGGGATTTTAAATATATATTCCCAAAAATCAATTACACCAATGGAATACGATGAAAATATCAAATATGGTTATAATGGATATTTCGTTGTAACTAAAAACCGCAAACAAGGTGTGGTAAGTGAAAATGGTAAAATGCTGATTCCCGTTGAAGAGCAACCTACATTGTATATTGATTATATTTTTAAAGGTTTAATTAAAGCGTATAACAGAGACAAAACATATTATATTGACCATGCTGACAATATTCTAATGATTTATAAAATAAAAAATTAATTAGATCATTATAAAATAAAAAAACCATCTGAATACAGATGGTTTTTTTGTGTACATAAAGCCTGTTTTATCTTTCCAGGTTTACGGTATATAATGAATTGAAATAAGATCCTCCTGTTACACCTAATTGCATTTTCAATATGAAGGTTTGTCCGCATGCTGAGAAAGTTCCGGCAGTGGCAGATAGAGAAGTAGGCGGAACACGAACAGAAATGGTGCTTCCGGCATTAGCCGGATTAATATCTCCTGCATCACTTCCCGGTATCGCTGCCTGATCAACTACTGTTGCAGTTCTATTGTTCGGATCTGTCCAGTCTAAATTGAAGGTGATAGGTCCCCATCCGTTATCCCAAATATTTTCAACAACAATAGTTCCGGTTGTAGCACCTGTTGACACGGCCGAACTGATGGATGTTGTATAGGGTCCGTATGCAGATGTTCCCAAAGTTTCATTCGTATTATCGTAGTCACCTATCAGGTCAGATAAAATAACATTGGATTCCCTGCAGGCAATTACAACCGTATCAGGTATGGAACCTGAGCGCGTGCTATTGGTATAGGCGGCCACCCTGTATACATAAGTACCAGTTACTACTCCGAAAGTATCCTGGTAAGTGGTTACATTTACACCTACTGTATCAACATCTATATAATTGCCTGTTCCTGTCTTTTTTTCAATTATAAAACCCAGTTCATTATTGGAATTATCATTCCAGGTAAGATCAATCCGGCCCTGGGCATTTTCAGTTGCACTTAAATTAGACGGAGCTGTGGGTGGAAAATTTACCACATCATTGCTTTTAGTACATGCAAACAGCAACATACTTACGAGGGAAATGGTTAAAATACTTTTCATTATTGTGTTTTCGTTTTGATGAATGAGAATTGTATTACAAATAGTTTGCCTGAAATTTCACAAAACATTAGAATTATTAGGCTACAATTTTTCTCTCATCATTGCCCCATAATCTAAACCCTTCGCCATTCCATTTACCGCCTGTGCTATTCTTTTTGCCCTGGTTGTGTCCGTTTTAGCACTTTCTATCCAGCGGCTGTAATATTTCTGATGAGAGGGAGGCAGTTTCGTAAAATAATTTAATGCCTTTGGTTCATCTTTCAGACATGCAATAAAATCCTTATTGATCTGTACCTCAGCATTATCTGATTCAATTGACACTTTTAAAGATGCTCCTGCAGATTTCTTAAGTTGCTTTCGCATTTCTACATTCACAGCCACAATAAATTCACCGCCTCCCATAGGAACTGTTGCCAGACCATTGATCTCCAGATCGTCTAGTTTCCCTTTAATGCGGAATGATTTTTTACAGCCGGGCTTTAACTTTCCGGCCATTTCATTTGACAACTCAAAATAAGTCCAGCCGGTTTTTTCACCCTTATTTCCAAATTTCTTAAGTGTGGTGGTATAATTGATCATGTAATTTTAGGATAACCGAAATTAAAGATGATGATGAAAAGTCAAAAATATAATGTCAAAAGCAAAATTTTCTGATATTTTGAATTTTTACCATTTACATACTTACTAATGAAAAAACCCACATTTAAGTGGGTTTTCGTTTATGCTCTTTGCTTTACAGCTGGTTTCTTTTTTACTTTTACTTTTTTCAGTGCCAGATCAATGGCTTTACTTAATTGCTCATAAGTTGCTTTACCCGTAATTCTTTCTCCGTTCACAAAGAATGTAGGAACGTCTTTTACACCACGGTTCAAACCTTCTCTCAGATCACCCTGTACCTGCCATCCATAAGTGGCATTCACCAGGTCATCCAGGAATTTTTTATTATTCACTCCAGCTTCTTTGCTGTGTAATTTCAAAGAAGTGGTTCCCAGGTTCTTGCGGTTGGCAAATAAAATGTTGTGCATTTCCCAGAATTTACCATCCTGTGCTGTTGCTACCGCAGCTTCGCCGGCCTTCAGGCTGCGCTGATGAATATTGGTTAAGGGGAAATGACGGAAATTGAATCTGATCATTCCATCATAATCTATCAGTAATTTTTTTACGATCTCATTTGCTTTTGCGCATGCCTCACTTTCATATTCACCAAATTCTTCAAGGGTAACCAATGCTTTAGGATTTCCAACGAAAACATCCTTGGGCTCAATTATTTCAACTACGTCTTTTTTAAATGCCATCTTTTTCTTGTTTTTCTATAAAAAAATGTTGCAGTGATCTTTAAACTACTGCAACATATATTATAATATTATTGACTACTTAAAGACCAATCTTTACGATTAGAATGAAGGTAAGGGTTTTTTAGTTTGCTCCGTTTACCATTTGTGTAAAATTGGGGTTAATGTTTTAAGATGAATTGATTGTTAACATCTTATAAACATCATTTTAAATCACTATAGGTTTAATTGCCTCGTTTCTGAAAACAACCGTACCATCAAAAACATCCACTAATACCGGCCTTGTTTTGTCGATATCTCCTGCCAGGATACGCCTACTGAGCTGATTTACAATTTCTTTCTGTATCAATCTTTTCAGCGGACGGGCGCCAAACTGCGGATCATAACCGTTTTGCGCCAGGTAGTCGAGAGCATAATCGGAGAATACCAGGTCAATACCGTTTTTCGCGACCAGTGCTTTCAGATGATTCAACTGGATACTGATAATCCCCTTAATCTCCTTTCTCATCAATGGCTGGAACATGATTACCTCATCAATCCTGTTCAGAAATTCCGGGCGGATCGTTTGCTTCAATAATTGCATCAACTCCGCCTTGGTACTTTCTACAACGGTATCTTTGTTGTCTTCCGTCACATTTTCAAAATTATCCTGTATCAACTGGCTTCCCATATTACTGGTCATGATGATGATCGTATTTTTAAAATTAACCATACGTCCTTTGTTATCGGTCAGACGGCCATCATCCAGTACCTGAAGCAATACATTATATACATCCGGATGTGCCTTTTCAATCTCGTCAAGCAGCACCACAGAATACGGTTTCCTTCTCACTGCTTCAGTAAGCTGTCCACCCTCGTCATATCCAACATATCCCGGCGGAGCACCAACCAGCCTGCTCACAGAATGTTTTTCCTGGTATTCACTCATATCGATCCGGGTCATCATACCATCATCATCAAAGAGGTATTCGGCGAGTGCTTTGGCCAGCTCTGTTTTTCCCACGCCAGTTGTTCCCAGGAAAATAAATGAGCCAATGGGTTTTTTAGGATCCTGTAATCCGGCACGGCTTCTCCGGATGGCGTCTGAAACAGCTTCGATCGCTTCATCCTGGCCAACCACGCGTTTATGCAGTTCCTCTTCCAGGTGAAGTAACTTATCTTTTTCACTTTGCATCATTTTGCTAACCGGAATGCCGGTGGCCTTTGCAATACTTTCGGCAATATCTTCAGCATCCACTTCTTCTTTCAGCAAACGTTTTTCTGACAATTCATCCAGTTGTTCCGTAAATTCAGCATTGGTAGATTCCTGTGCTTTTATTTTTCCATACCTGATTTCCGCTACGCGGCCATATTCACCGTTTCGTTCAGCCTGTTCTGCCTCCAGTTTAAGATCTTCTATTGCAGCTTTTCCCTGCTGTATCTTTTCTACGATCTCTTTTTCACGGTTCCACTTCGATTTATACGTATCTCTTTCCACAGATAGATTGGCAATCGTTGTATTTAATTCTTTCAGTTTTACTTCATCATGTTCTCTTTTGATTGCTTCCCTTTCAATCTCCAGTTGACGGATCTGTCTTTCCAGTTTATCCAGTTCTTCCGGCATCGAATTCATTTCTATTCTTAGTTTCGCTGCACTTTCATCGATCAGGTCAATCGCTTTATCGGGCAGGAAACGATCTGTAATGTACCTGTGTGATAATTCCACGGCAGCAATGATCGCTTCATCTTTAATACGAACATGATGATGCGTTTCATAACGATCTTTTAATCCGCGGAGAATAGAGATCGCATCTTCAACGGATGGTTCATCTATCATTATTTTTTGAAAACGTCTTTCCAAAGCTTTATCTTTCTCAAAAAATTTCTGGTACTCGGTTAAAGTGGTGGCTCCGATCGCACGTAATTCTCCCCTGGCAAGTGCCGGTTTCAGAATATTTGCTGCATCCATTGCACCATCGCCTCCGCCTGCTCCTACCAAAGTATGTATCTCATCTATAAAAAGAATGATCTCGCCTTCTGCGGAAGTAACTTCTTTAACCACAGATTTCAATCTTTCTTCAAACTCACCTTTGTATTTTGCGCCGGCAATGAGTTGTCCCAAATCAAGTGCATAGATCAACTTTGATTTTAGATTATCGGGAACATCACCATTCACTATACGCATGGCCAGACCTTCTGCGATCGCTGTTTTACCTACACCTGGTTCTCCCACAAGTATCGGATTATTTTTTGTTCTTCTGCTGAGAATATGAAGTGTTCGCCTGATCTCCTCATCTCTGCCGATCACCGGATCCAGTTTACCTTCCCTTGCATATTCAATTAAATTTTTAGCATATTTATTCAATGCATTGAATTGTGTTTCCTGTGTCTGCGAAGTAACGTTTGAGCCTTTACGCAGTTCATTGATGGCCTGTATTAAACCTTTCTCCGTAAGTCCTGCATCTTTCAACAATTTACCAGTTGCATCATTTACCTGTAATATGGCCAGTAATAAATGTTCTGGTGTTACAAATTCATCATTGAATGTTTTTAAAACAGCTCCTGCTTTTAGTACAACCGAATTGGCATCCCGGCCCAGATTCTGTGCAGGCTCTCCAGATGTGTTAGGAAGTTTTGATAATTGCTGGTTAAGTTTACTTTCCAAAAGGTTAACCGTTACATTATTTTTCTTCAGCAGGTATTCAATGGGAGAATCTTCCATTTTTAATAAAGACTGAAGGATATGTTCTGTTTCTATATTTGGATTGTGATTATTATATGCCAGTTGCTGCGCCTGCTGTATCACTTCAGACGCTTTGATGGTAAAATTGCTCAGATTCATATTTGTTGATTTTAAACTAATTTGTCAAAAGGAAATCCAAAACGAAATATTTGCTAATATGACATCAAATAAAGTTCCGAACTGCCTGTATTACATGTTTTTATTACTATTCCTGCTACAATTACCGACTTTATCTGCTCAGGAAAAATTTAAAGCAATAGATCACTGGATGGAAGACAACATCAAAGAGCTCGGTGGAAGAGCTGTTATATTGATCTATAAAGATGGAAAGATCATTCATTCTAATCATGTGAATGATATGTCGGCCCGGCAAAAAACAGTGGTGAAAGTAGTAGCGAAAAGAAAAGGAAAAGATCCCGCACAATTATTAAAGGATTATGATGAAAATAGTCGCATTCCGATAGCCAGTTGCAGTAAATGGTTATCAGCTGCCCTGGTGATGACATTTGTAGATGAAGGAAAATTAAATATTACAGATACCATAGGAAAATTTCTTCCTGTGATGACGCAATACGGAAAAGGAAATATTACCATTAAAGATTGTTTGAGTCACATGACCGGAATTAAAACCGGCAATCTGAAAGAATCAAAAGAATTGGTAAGAAATGCAAATTCAATGGATGAATCAGTAATGCAGATCGCAAAGCTGCCGATGGAGGCAATACCAGGAACTTCTTTCCATTACAGCAGTTCGGGATTACAACTGGCCGCAGCGGTGATAGAAAAAATATCCGGCAAAGATTTTAAAACTTTGTTCAAAGAAAGAATTGCTATCCCCTGCAATATGCTTCATACCGACTGGGGTGTAAAACCTGTACCATTGGCTGCGGGCGGTGCATTCAGTACTGCAAATGATTACCTGCATTTCCTGGTGATGATCCTTAACAAGGGCAATTACAATGGACGACAGGTAATATCTGTGAATGCTGTAAATATGATGCAGGTAGATTATGTAAAAGGAAATAAGATCATTTCCGCACCACACAATGCTGCTGATTTCGGATATGGTTTTGGGGAATGGGTGATGAAAGATACAGGTGGAAAACCCTCTGATGCAGTTACAAGTCCGGGCTTGTTCGGCAGTTATCCATGGGTGGATAATAAAAGAAAATATGCGGCTGTTTTATTCACTTTTAATTTAAAGAGCAAAGGCAGGAATGAACTTTAC
>JANNZE010000309.1:0-18409 GCA_031410455.1 Chitinophagaceae bacterium
TTTCTTTATATGAAATTGCATTTTTGCTGCTGGTATTCACCTTTTTGAAAAAAATTACAGAATATACAAAAAAAGAAAATGGATTACAGTTTAAAATATTTATGCTTGCTTACTTTGGTTTCAGATTCGGAATTGAATTTATTAAACCCAACGTATTTTTTATGTTTGGTTTAAGCAGTATACAATGGTTATGTTTGATATGCTGGATGTATTATTTCCCAACATTAAAAAAAATGATACAAAATGCCCGTTAGAAAATATACTTATTACGACTATACGATCAGTTTATGTCCGGTTTGTTTGAAGCGTATTGATGCAAAAATTGTTTTTGAAGACCAAAACGTTTTTATGTTGAAACGCTGCCCGGAGCATGGCCATTCAAAAGTTCTGATTGCAGACGACGTTGAGTATTATAAAAAAATCCGGAATTATAATAAGCCTTCAGAAGTTCCATTTAAGTTCAATACGCAAACATTGTATGGTTGCCCTTACGATTGCGGATTGTGTCCTGATCATGAGCAACATTCCTGTCTTACCGTAATAGAAATTACGGACAGGTGCAATCTTACTTGTCCAACCTGCTATGCAGGATCTTCTCCTTCACATGGCCGGCACCGTTCACTGGATGAAGTAAAAAAAATGCTGGATACCATCGTTGAAAATGAAAAGGAACCCGATGTTGTTCAGATCAGCGGAGGAGAGCCCACCATTCATCCGCAATTTTTTGAAATTCTGGATTATGCTAAAACATTGCCGATAAAACACCTGATGGTTAATACAAACGGTATTGAAATAGCCAAGAATTTTGATTTTGCCAAACGGTTGAAGGAATACGCACCTGATTTTGAAATTTATCTGCAGTTCGATTCTTTCAGAGATGATGTGCTGTTTTCTTTACGTGGTGCGAATCTTAAAAAGATCAGGGAAAAAGCAATTGAACATCTTAACCTGTTAAATCTTTCAACAACACTGGTAGTTACGCTTCAGAAAGGATTGAATGATGATGAAATGGGCGATATCATTGAGTATGCACTTTTGCAAAAATGTATAAGAGGTGTTACCTTTCAGCCAACACAAATTGCAGGCAGGCTGGAAAATTTCAATCATCAGACAGACAGGATCACATTAACGGAAGTGAGGAGAAAAATATTGGAACAGACCAATATCTTTCAGCCAGACGACCTGATACCGGTTCCCTGCAACCCGGATGCACTTGTAATGGGTTATGTTCTGAAATTGAATGGAAACCATATTCCGCTTACGAGATATATAAACCCGGCCGACTTACTGGACAGCAGTAAAAATACAATTGTGTATGAGCAGGATGAAAACTTGCACAAAAAAATGTTCGAAATATTCAGTACCGGTACATCCACAGATAAAGCATCTTTCACGTTGCATAGTTTATTGTGTTGCCTTCCATTTGTGGAGGCACCGGAACTGGGTTACGATAATTTATTCAGGATAATAATTATGCAGTTTATAGATGCATACAATTTTGATGTAAGGGCAATCAAAAAATCCTGTGTACATATAGTTAACAAAGACAATAAAATCATCCCATTTGAAACAATGAATTTATTTTACAGGGATGAAAAAAAAGTATACCTGGAAAAACTCAAATCATCAACCATCTAAAATATTTGTATGGGAGTAGTTGTGGTTTTATTAATAGTGGCTATTGTTATGTATTGGCTCAGCATTTTAGTATTATTCATTATTGGACTAACGAGGCTTAGGTCAAGACCGGACAATGCAAAGAAATTACTGATTCTGTCCGGTATATTATTATTAATTGGAACCGGTATCTGCGGATTGTTGATGCGTTGATGATTCAGAATTTATGGCAGGTTGTTTCTTAAAGAACCTATTGGGTTAAGAATACCAACAAATTCGTTAACATCCTGTATTCTTTAATAATCATTACATGAAAAATATTATAGAAAAATTTTACACTGAAGAACAATTGGCAAAATTGCAGGGTTACCAAAATGCAGTGTATCAATCCCGGAATGCTTTATTTATTACTGCAGGAGTTCTTATGATAACACAGTTAATTACGAGTGCACGGACTTATAATTCGCCCAGGCTTACGGAAATGGGGTTATTTGCATCTATGTTTTGCACTTTCATAGGGCTTGCTCTTTATACAAATAAAAAACCTTTTACATCTTTAGCTATAGGTGTTTTGGTATATATTGGATATGTACTCATTCATACCATTCCCTATATACTACAGGAAGGATATGGTGGATTTCTGCATGGGTTATATATTGGATGTATTTTTAAAATAATAATCATCACTGTAATCAGTAAGCCGGTGCCGCAGGCTAAAATGATGCAAAAATTGAAAGATAATTTTGATGACGAAAAATCCACAAGCAAAGAATGATTATATTAATATAACAGTAAAAAAGATTTGCAGCTTTTTTATATATAAAAAACAATGACTATTTCATCGTTCAGCTATTAGAATTAATTATATAATTTAAAAAAATTTCTATTATGTCTTCTTCTGTAAAGCATTTCTTTAATTATTTTCTTATATTTCTTGCCGGTACGGCTATCATTTTGTTAGTATCAAAAGTTCAGCCTCATACAACTCCTGACCCGGGAGAGTATTATTATTCGAATACTTTAAGGACAGGGTATACTGTTTGGACAGCCATCATTTTTTTTGTGGCTGGAATTATTGTTGGTGTTATTTCAAAATTAAATCCATGGTTAGCAGGCTTATCTCTTATTTTTATTTTTCCTCTTGTAACATTGTACGAAGGAACAATATACAGAGGTAGTCATAATTTATTGCCCTTTGAACTGGTGATATTTTTTGTATTCGCTTTACCATGCGTAATTGGCGTGTATGCAGGTAAATTTATAAGAAATAAAAGTTTCAATAAAGCTTTGCCTACAAAAAAAGGTGAGTGAATTGATGAAATATAAATTAGCTGGCAGGCATTTAATATAGCAAATAGCTGACACCCGCAATTTCTCTGATTTCATTATCCGGTCCTGCAACTTTTATTTTGTCAAATACAACATTTGTTCCTGCAGTACATTGTTTCATTAACTGGCTTATACTACTTAAATCATTGCTATTTATTTTCCCTGTTTGAATAGATGGAAAATTTGCTCCTGAAAAATACACAACAGCGCTTAATACTTTAAATTTTATATCGAATTCAAAATCCGGCAATTCCACCCTGCAATATTTCTGATTTTTGAATTCAACAGCAGCCATATTTCCCTGTCTTGGCTGATTATTTTCAGCTGTATTTATAGATTTGGAGAGCGGCGTAAATACTTTGGCTGTTGAGTTGGAGCTGGTAAAACCCAATCCTGATAATAAGAGAATGGTTAAGATTTTCATTTTTTTAATTTTGGTGATTCAATATTTGAATCTACTTCTAAATAAGTGAATGAAATGTTAGGATTTATGATAAGTTCATTCGGATAGATGTTTTAGCATTCATTATTTTCAACTACATTGTAACCAACACTAATTATAGAATAGTCGCACCATGTTTAAAATTAAATATCTCTTCTCCATATTAATTTTCTTATCGGTATCGGTAAAGTCGCAGAATGCTGAACCTTTTACCGGTAAATGGAAATTTAAAAATATTTATCATTCCGAAAAGATCGGCTCTGAAGAGCTCAAAATGCTGAGGCTTGTATTCAAAGATGTAACAATGTATTTTAAACCCAATAAACATTACAAAGCTTTTCTTTTAAAAAATGAAGAAGGAAACTGGAGTTACAACGACACTTCCCGAATGATAACACTGGCCGCTAATAAAGGCACACAGAGTATAATGCAAATACTCGATTTTTCGGCAGACACATTAGTCTTAAGTATTGATAAAGACAAAGCATTTATTTTGCAAAGAACAAAAATTGATCCTGCAGATGATATTGAAGAGCCGATCAGTAATATTGCCGTGGTAAACGCAACTATTTCGCAAATCTCTAAAAAATGGTATTTATTAAAAAGGGTTGTTCCCGGAAGAACGGAAGAACAATCGAAACTGGCAACAGAATTAGTAGGAGAGACTTATTTTCATTTTAAAGACGATAATACATATGAGTCGCAAACGCTTAAAATTAAATCACAGGGAAGTTGGAGTTTTGTTGCACGCAATTCCACTTTATTAACTACTATAGAAAATACGACCTTAACCTGGAAAATAAAAGCTGTAAATGAACATCAACTTATATTGATGCGGGGCAATACAGAAGAAACGTGGACTTTTTCAACTAAACCTAATTGAAGAGCTGAACATTCCTCTGTGATCAATTAAAATTAATTCAATGGCTAAATCTGTTAACAACCCGAAAGTTGACTTTTTTTTTGAAAAAGCAAAAAAATGGAAAGAAGAATTTATTTATCTGAGAAAGTTGGCAATGGAAGTTGGATTAACTGAGGAATTGAAATGGGGTTGTCCCTGTTATACCCTGGCAAATGCCAATGTATTTCTGATACATGGATTCAAAGAATATTGTGCATTGCTTTTCATGAAAGGTGCTCTTATGAAAGATCCCGGAAATCTGCTGATTCAGCAAACGGAGAATGTACAAGCTGCACGCCAGATTCGTTTTGCAGATTTGAAGGAAATTGTAAAATCAAGAGCGCACATTACATCATATATCAAACAAGCTATTCAGATAGAAAAGTCAGGATTAAAGTTGGAGCTTAAAAAAACAACCGAATTCAAAATGCCTGATGAATTCAAGATTGTACTGGGAAATTTACGGGAACTGAAAACTGCATTTTATAATTTAACGCCGGGCAGGCAAAGAGCTTATCTCCTTTATTTTTCTTCACCGAAGCAGTCAAAAACCCGTGAAAGCAGGATACAAAAATATAT
The DNA here is from genome assembly GCA_031410455.1 of Chitinophagaceae bacterium. GTDB lineage: Bacteria > Bacteroidota > Bacteroidia > Chitinophagales > Chitinophagaceae > Ferruginibacter. The sequence goes on from JANNZE010000309.1 coordinate 4,869, forward strand.
TCAGCCTATACTCGATGGAAAAGGTTTGAACGATTAATAAAAATATCAGAAAAGTAAATTTTATAGATGAAGCTTTATTCTTCAATTTTCGTAACCACAGTGATTGTCATATTATTTTCCTGTAATTCAAAAACAAAGAGCGGAGAACAAGGAGTTACCAAAAAATATTCTTCTCCCTGTGGATGTGTATTAAGTGATGAGGAAATGATCACACTTTGTCCCGTTGATGCGTTAGGTGACAGTATCCTGATCTGCAAGGTGGGAACGAATAGCGTTATAGGAAGCGGCAGGCCTCCTATGAACTGGACAGAATTTATAAAAAGTGAATATTCCGGTGGGGAAGGCATACTGGTGAATTGCAAAACAGGGGATACTTTATTTCCGGGTTTGTACAATCGTGTCATATCATACCGCAATAAAAGTTTGATTGTTGATGAAAGGATTCCTTTCGATGTATATGATAAACAAAAGAGTGCATGGGTAAATATTGATATTCCTGTTAGGCGGAATATAGTGTATGCATTTAAAGGTGAAATCCGTATTTCCAAAGATTCGTTTATTTTGAAACCACCTTTCCAGGACAAAAAAGTTTTTGCCGCTATTTCCTACGAATATGAAAAAGAAGAGCAAAGCACCACCCATTATATGATTTCAAATTTACCAGGCAGACTGCTCACTTGTGCAATGAATGGAGATACTGTATCGGCAAACAGGTTAATGAATTTTCAAAATAGATTCTCAGAATATTTCAGTCAAAACGAGGTTACTAAAAAGATTCTTGAAAGAAATCAGCGGCTGTATGTAGCTTATTCGGATTATCTGGCCAAAGGAGGGAACCGGGAGTATATTGACCTTTCAAAATTTGTATATTTTAAAAATGGAATTCCCGGGAAGAAGTAAAACGATTATTTAAAATTCTGAAACCGATAGAAATATTTTGCTTTCTTATATTCTCATTTATTGCAGCATAGCGCCTGGGATTTATCCGGTATTAAATTGTAGATTTAAAAATGAATTTCTCACCATTTCCTCTTCTTGAAAGCGAACGGCTCTTACTTCGTTCTTTATCTGAAAATGATAAAGAAGCTGTATTTTTCCTTCGTACAGATAAAACTGTGAATAAATTTATCGATCGGAATAAGCCAACAAACACAGAAAAAGCGCTTGATTTTATAAAAGACATACAGGCAAGAGTTGACAGGGGTGAATCAATTTACTGGGCCATATCACTAAAGGATAAACCAGAACTTATCGGAACAATTTGTTTACACAATTTTTCAGTTGAAGACAACAATGCTGAATTAGGGTATGAAATGAATCCTGCATTCCATAAACAAGGTTTAATGACAGAAGCACTTAATTGCGTAAAAGCATATGCGTTTGAACAAATCGGATTAAAATCTTTAGAAGCTTTTACGCAAAAAAATAATGCTGACTCTGTGCGACTTCTTGAAAAACATGGATTTACTTTAATGGCCGGCAGAGTTGATGAAGATTATCCTTTGAATATTATTTTTGAGTTAAAAAAAGTGGATGAATAAATCATTCATTTTAGAGAAGCATATATTGTGTTACTATAAATATTAATAATGAAAAATATATTTCAAGTTGTAATAATATTTTCTTTTGTTTTAATTAGTTGTAAAAAAAGTAGCAACAGCAATTCACATGTCAATTGTGAAGAATTAATCACTGATACAATCGGAACCGGAGATACAGCAAGAATTTACATGCAGAATGCTTTCTCACCTAACGGAGATGGAATCAATGAATCAAGCAGACCTGTTTTTAAAGGTATTGCTTCGCTTACTTTTTCTGTTTATGACAATAATAATAATTTAGTTTTTACAACAAGTCAACTTAATACTCCTGGTCCCAATGGATTAACTACAACAACTTCGTCGTGGCAACCAGTTCAAATTATTAATGGTTATGAAGTTTATTATTATAAAATTCAGGCAACTACACTTAGTAATCATCAAATAGGTATTTGCGGAGAATTGTATAAGTTATCGTGCTTTCCTTCCAGTATTCCTCAAAGTCTGTTGTTTTTTGAGTCGCAGTTAAGATCAGATGGAACTTATTCAACTAATTCTTCAGAAAATCTTCCAAATTGTCCTTAATTAATAATTTATCCAATTGGAGGTTAACATCTGGTAAGGCTTGTGTGAGATATCTCCGATTTTTTGTTATAAATTGAATTGAAGATCAGTGCTGTAAGCAGGCTTAGTTTAAGGCGCCTGGTAGAAATAATGCTATTCTTCGGTCTTTGGCATTACCTAACTTTAGCCGCAATACGAAATCAAAATCATCTTGAAATATCTAACAATTTTATTCATTGGAGTTTGGAGTTTTATTCCAAAAAAATCCATTGGTCAAGACTCTACATCTTTAACTTTCAGTGGTTATTGTGAATTATACTACAGTTTTGACTTTGACCATCCTGAAACACATGAAAAGCCATTCTTTCTTTACAATCATAAACGACACAATGAAGTGAACTTAAATCTTGCGTATGCTAAAGTTAAATATACCGCTGCAAAAGTTCGCTCAAACTTAGCCTTAATGGCAGGAACATACGCACAATATAACTTGTTAGCAGAACCAAAAATGTTACAGTTGATATATGAGGCGAACATAGGGTTGAAGCTGTCTCACAAGCACAATGTATGGATTGATGCAGGCATCATGCCTTCTCACATAGGATTTGAAAGTGCTGTTGGGGCCGACTGTTGGACGGCAAGCCGAAGCATTCTTGCTGAAAATTCTCCTTATTATGAAACAGGTATTAAATTGACGTCAACAAATAAGGCCGGGAAATTATTTGTCTCTGTTTTATTTTTAAACGGTTGGCAACACATACAAAGACCGACAGGAATTAATAATCCTTCATTCGGTTTTCAACTTAACTATAGGCCAAAAGATAACCTCACCTTGAATTACAGCAACTTTATTGGGACAGATAAACCTGATACAACCCATGCATGGAGAAACTATCATAATCTTTATGCGATTTACCAGATAAATAAAAGTTGGGGCATAATAGGTGGTTTTGACTTTGGCGGAGACAAAAATTTAAACAATGAATATAGTTGGTGGTATTCGCCAGTGGTGATAATAAGACGAATCGTAAATAACAGTTCATCTATAGCTTTTCGCAGTGAATATTTCAACGATGAAAAACAAGTGCTACTGCAAACTAACACATCAAACGGATTTCAAACTTTTGGATTATCACTGAATTATGATTATTCAGTTACGAAGGATGCACTCATTAGAGTTGAAGGAAAGGGATATTTTTCCAAAGACAAGATCTACAAACAGAATAAAGCAAACAACAATTACTCTATTTTACTTGTTGTGAGTCTTCGATTATAAAACTTTAATTGAATAGCACAAACTGTGGAAACAGGCTAACCGCAAACATAGGCGTTGTTAAACGCATGGTCAGGCATTGGTAATTCTGTTTTCCTCTTCAGCCAATGCTCGAATTGGTGTAATATTATACCGACACGACTTAAATCGGCAAACTATCGTCTTACAACCTTAAAAGCTATATCCCGACCATAACCTTGCATGATGGCTAAATTTATCCAGGACAATGCAAACTTTTCCAGCAGTTCAACTTTGTCTGACCTTCCAAAATTTATACAAGAGCCAAAACCAGCGTCTAATGCTAATTGTGAGGCGACTGACATTGCTTTTTCGCTATCACCGGCCATAAACATATCAATCGCTTCGCCGTTGTAAATAGGGTTGAGCATATTTTCAAAGCCAGTGGTGTTGAAACATTTTACAACATCGGCATTTGTTTTATCTGCAATACAATGGTAACATGTTTTATATGGTTCCGGACCTTTCATGACAGAGTTGGTAGCATCAATAATTACTTTATCAGAAACATCCCCCAGTTGTTCCAAAATTTCAAAAATTGCTGAGGGTGGTGTTGCTATCAATATTACGTCGCACTGTTTTACAACATCAGGAATAGAACTAAATCTGTCTTCGCCAATTTTTGTAGCCAGTACTATATTTTTTTCACTTAATGGAAATTGAGCGCCTACTAAAACAGTGTGCCCTGCTTTCACCCATTGCTGTGCCAATGCACCACCCACATTTCCCGAACCTATAATTGCTATTTTCATTTCGTATTATTTAAAATTCGTAACGTAAAAATCCGCCTGCATTATTTGTATTTAAGTAAGTTAACCTACCGTTTTCTACCAGATCTATTCCAGTCCCAAATTGAAATTCTTTAAGTTTTAATCCAACTCTTATTCTTTGTACAAAATTAAAATTATTTTTTGTTGCAGATGGCAACGTATTAACTGATTCTATTTGCGTAAATAAATTAAGCCTTTCAGTCAGCTTAGGTGTATATCTCCCTAAAAAGAAAAAATCAATTTTTGGATTTCCCAGGGTTTCACAAACCAGCCAGCAGAATATGGTATAATCTTTATGGATTCTGGAAAACTGAAGCCCTGCTTTTGGATAAACACCCTTATTAAATATTTGCACAACGGCAACAACAGCAAAACCCTTTAGCTTCTGATGATTATAACTTATAGCTTCTGTAAAGCCAAACTGTGGCAAATTGGTAGTTTCAGTCATTTTATAATCAATGCTTGCCCTGTTTCTATTGAAAAATAAAAATTCAGAATTTTGCTTTGCTTTATTTTTAAAAAATTTGAAAAACATAATATCTATGGTTGCGTTTTTGACACCCCCAAAAACTTCCACAGGTATTTGAGCAACAGCGATACCTCTCAATAGAATCATTGCTGCTATTACTGAAAACATATTTATTTGAAATTGCATTAATTTATCTGACTTAAAATATTTAAAAACTCCTGCGGTTTTACAACGAACGGCAAGTGTGATGTTTCCATTTCGAATACTTTCTTAACAGTACCATTTTCCTTTATCATTTGTTGTTGCAGGGCATAAGGCACCGCATAATCGTTTTTAGTACTGATATAATATTTTGACAAAGCATTAAATTTAGAAGTCAGTTTTACTTTATCATTTAAACCATTTACAGGTTCGGCTCTATGGTATTTAACCAGAATAGTTTTCATGAAATCAGGGCAATCTGCACATACAACATTTACGATAGCATCTTTTTTAATGCTCACTAAAGAATAATCTTTATTGAAATCAAATACCTCAATAGGTTTGTTGTTTAAAAACTTATTGGTAATAGAAGAAATATCGTCCATATTTTTTGGTAAATAGGCAGATACATAAATGAGTTTATCAATTTTATCCGGCATATTTTCAGCAACCTGACTTATAACAACACCTGCCATTGAATGCCCGACTAATATTACTTTACCATTTACTTTATTGATGGCCTCAACAACCGTTTTCACATAATTATTCAGGCCAATACCAGCACCATAAGTATTATCAGCACCGTGAGCAGGAAGATTCACAACTATAACATTTGCATTTTTAGCTAAGTCGTTGCGGACAAATCCCCACGCACTTTCGTCTGCCCATGCACCATGTACCAATATATAAGTTGGGTATCGTTTTTTATCATCTTTTAATGCCTGAACAACTAATTCAGCAGCTTTACCTCCAGAATTTTGTTGTTGCCCCGTAATTAAATTACCATCACGAATTGCAAAAGCATCAAACATATGTGCAACAACAAATTTTGAATTGGGCATTTTCCTTGCTTCATCTTCAATACGAAATGGCTGTATTTTTTGTCCAACATAAGTATCAGCGTAGTTCTCTTCGCTGTTGGCAAAGCCCGTCCATTTTTTACCTTCTACTAAATATTTTCCATTTGGTAGTTTTGCATCAAGCAATACACAAGTACCATGGCATATAGCTGCAGTAGGTTTACCGGTTTGATAGAAGTTCGTAACAAATTTTAAAATCTCAGGATTTTTATACATAGTATACATTGGTCCTTGACCACCACAAACAAAAATTGCCTTGTAATCGTTAGGATTAACAGAAGATAGTTTAAGCGTATTTTTAGTAAGAGCCATTTTGTTGGCATCTTTTTTAAACCCTAATGAAATGTAATCAAATGCAGCATATTTGCTTTCGTCTTCAGGGTCGCTATAACCATCAAACTTTATTTCGCCTCCTTCTAAACTTGCAATATCTACTGTATATCCTGCTTCATCAAAAATCCAATATGGGTGAGTGAGTTCTGCATACCAAACGCCAATTGGCCAACCTGTAGTTTTTGAAACTGATGGGTTACTTGCAATCATTAATATTTTTCCATTATTGCCTGCATTGTGTTGGGCAAACACATTAATAGTAGCTAAATGGACTAACAGTATTAAACTAATTATTTTCATGTTTGTATTTTTAAATTTTACTTTGCAAAAATGAGGACTCTATCTACTTTTGCCAATAGTTTAACCCAAAAGTGCGATACATACCTTTTGGAAAGTATCAATTACATCAACAAATTAATGCGATGCCCGATTTTACATTCAATGGAAAAATCTATTACAACCCTGTTCAATTAGTAATGGAACAGATCGGTGGAACATGGAAAGCCCCCATTTTGTGGCGGCTTAAAAAAAGTACCATGAGATATGGAGAATTACGAAAAGACATCCCTCATATATCCGACAAAATGCTTACAACACAGCTAAGGCAATTAGAAATAGACGGCTACATAAAAAGAAAAGTATATGCTGTTGTTCCACCAAAAACCGAGTATAGTTTAACAGCACAAGGCAAAGACATTATCAAATTAATTACATCCATCAGAAATTATGGACTTAAAATGATTGAAAAGAAAGAACTTAAAAAATAACGGGATAAAATAGGCGCTTAGCTAGGTGCAGTTATCTTGAGCAGATATCACAGGTTTTTGCTGTAAATTGAACTAGAGATAACCGACATACTCAACCCCATTTTATGGGGCGTGGAGGCTGTTAAAATGATATTTTCACAACGGCTTTAAGCCCAACGTTATAGATTTTAAAACAGGCAACCTGAACTAATTAGAATAATTAAAAAACCAACAGTATCTAATGAGAAAAATTATAGTAGTAGTAGGTGCGACAGGAAATTTAGGTGGTAAAATTATAAAAGCATTATTAGCTAAAGATGTAGAGGTAAGGGCAATTGTGCGTTTAAATACAGATATAAATAAAATAAAAGACTTAGAACAAATAGGTGTCAAAGTATTTCAGGCAGACACAAGCAATAAATCGGAAATTGCAAAGCATTTGTATGGAGCACATTGTGTGGTGTCTGCTTTGGCAGGTTTAAGGGAAACAATTATTGATGCTCAAAAAATATTTTTAGAAGCTGCGGTCGAAGCAAATGTGAAAAGATTTATTCCCAGCGACTATTCGATTGATTTTACCAACCTGAAAGAAGGTCAAAACAGAAATTTAGACCTAAGAAGAGCGTTTCATAATTATCTTGAAAAATTGCCGATCAAAGCAACAACTATATTTAATGGTGCTTTCATGGATTTATTAACCACTGATATGCCTTTGATATTGTTTAATCAAAAAAAGATTTTATGCTGGGGTAATGCAAATCAAATATTAAAATTTACAAACACACAAAACGTAGCTGAATTTACAGCTGCTGCTGCCATTGACGATAATACACCAAGGTATTTAAGAATTACTGGTGATAAACTTTCGTGCAACGATTTTGTGAAATTACTTACAGAACTTACCAACAAAAAATATAAAATATTAAGGCCAGGAGGCATAAGTCTTTTAAATTTTCTGATAAAGGTGACAAGATTTATTTCACCTTCAGAAAAGCAACTTTATCCAGCCTGGCAGGGCATGCAATATATGCGTGATATTATGGAAGGGCGAATTATATTTCAAAAATATGATAACCACAGATATTCACACATACAATGGACTTCTGTAAAAGAATTTCTGATTAACGAAAAAGTAAACCTTAAATAACTGGTTAACAACTCAAAATAATACAACAACCGCTTACATCAGTATTGACAGCAATAAAGGCTTTTGTGCAATTATCTTCAGCTTATTGTTATATAACAGTTATATGATCAGTGATCAGCGCCATAAGGGAAGGCCGAAGGCATGGTGAGGCCATACATATGGAATGCTTTTTTCGCGATTATTTCAGGCAAAATCGTTGCCTTCAACTTTTAATGTAATTGTTTAAAATTTGAATAGCTGGTTTTTTACTTTTTTTTAATGTTATATTTCCAGACTTTCAAACCTAATCAGTGATGATCCGAACTATGAATAAAAGAACTATTTATTACGTTTTATTTTCCTTTATAATAATTGTATTAATCTATTCATTCTGGAGTTTATACTATATTTTACCGGTTAAGGAGGCAAAACCTCAAATACAGCAATTTCTGAATACCAGGTATAAAAGTCAGTTTCAAATTGTCACAATTGAAAAATATTACAGTCGTGATTTGTTTAAACAACCCATAGGTTATAGGCTTACTTTAATGGCTAGAAATAAAACACAATTCGGTAATGTTTTCTTACAGTACAATCAATATCAGAAGGGCTGGATTCCCTTTGCTGGAACGGATATAGAAAAAGAATATGAAAAGGTAAAAGCTGACTAAAGGCTGTAAGTAAGAAAGCAAGTCATAAAACAGGTCAGTAGGTAAGATATTTGATACCCTTAAAATTTATAAATTGATTGTTTATACTTTAATTTTTCAATGACACTTATAATAATAATCAGCCATGAAAAACCAATACAAAAGCCAGCCAATACATCACTTGGGAAATGTAATCTCAAATAAATTCTGCTGAAACCAATTAAAATTGAAAAGGAAAGTAATAAAATTATGGCGGGATACTTTAATTTGAAATTGCTTTTCCAGATTAAGTAAGAAAGTAATCCATAAAATATAAATGCTGATGTGGCGTGTCCGCTTGGAAAGCTAAAATTTTGTAATGGTTCAATCAAAGGGTTTGTTGGACGTAAACGGTGAAAGGCAAGTTTCATAAAATAAGTTATGATAAATCCTCCTAAACCTATTATACCTACTTGAATTGATGTATGGTAATTCTTTCTGAAAATGAAATATAAAATCAATACACAATAAGAAACTTGTAAAAATAAGGCTGAAGCGAAATAAGTTATAAAACTCATTATGGAAGTGAGTTTTTTACTCGTCATGCTTTCTGAAATTGAGTTCAACACTTTATTATCAAATAACACTTCTTTTTCAAAAATTATTTCTTCAACTAATCGGATAAATATAAAAACAGCTGCTAAAAATAATATGGTTATTATAGCAGTAGAAAGTGTAAAAAACTTTAAATATGTTTTTTGTTTTTCAATCATCTGGTAATAAAGTTAACATGAATACGTCAGAAGCGTTGCCAGCTAACAGGAGCGCTGCCACATGCAGGGATTTTATCTCCCGGCACAAATAACAATCCTTACAAAATGACCAGTCGATGCCTGCGATTAATGGTATACATACATTCTCTTTTGAAATGCTGAACACTGGTAAAAGATTTATTTCAGATTGTCCCTTTTTCATCACAACACATACGGTAAAATTATTGTGTTCATTTTGGACCGCACAATCTTTTCGATTCGCTTTTTATTACATCATTGAATCTTTTGATTAAAGCAGAGTCTGGTAATCTGGCTGCCGGTTGCGCACGTTTGCGTTATGAATAGTTCTGAATGTACAATTTAGAACATATTTATTCCGGAATTATAGGAAATTAAATGTGGTGTTTTCAGGATATTTATCCGGTGCTGGTATTTCACATTGTATGCAATGCACCATCAGCATTCTTCAATGCATGCAACAATAAACAGTTGCAGGCATTTCTCATATTTGATTAAACGGACACCTGTTATATTGTACATGATTCAATTGATCAAACTGCCTGCAGAGAGGAAAACTTTTGAATCTACATAAGAAGTATTTGAAACGCATACAACAAAAGCATGGACAGAAAGTGGACAATGCCCGGTTAATTCTCAGCATTTAATTCTATATTCGACAGTAGCAAAAGCCATAAGGTAAAGCCGGGATTATAGCATCATCAAATGTATTAACATCGGTTAACCGGCAGCTCCACAACTTAGCGAAAATATTATGAGACCATTTTTAACATTGATACTGGTTCTGGCAGGTAATTTTTGTGACGCACAGGAAATTATAAAAGGCGACACTGCCTATTTAACTTTGGAATCCGCCATTGTTGATAGTGGCAAAAATGAATTTAAACTGCAGGCAAAAGCAGGTATTCCAGATTTTTCAAATGCATATAGAATTTTAAAAAACCAGGTTAAGTTAAATCCAAATGACCCTGAACTACGGTATTTTTTAGGTTATACAATTGACAGGCTGAATGCTGATGATGGAAAAGGAATATCCTTATTAAGTAAGGAGATGACAATAGAATCAAGCGAACAATTTGAAGAGGTAAACCGGCTGGCTCCGATTTATAAAGGAGAGGAAATTGTTTTAGACCCGTATTCAAAAATTACATCGATATGGGGAAGTCTTGCAATGTCCTATCTCAACAGAAATCTGGAAGATTCTGCGATCTGGGCCTTAATGCAAGGGAAGGCAAGAGGCGGTTTTACAGAACCTACACTTTCTTATAACCGGCAATTACTCAACAGTTGTTCTCAGAATTCGATTTTAATTTCCTACGGAGACATCATTACAATTCCTCTTTGGTACTTACAGGCTATTGAAAAACGCAGAACGGATATTACGGTTGTAGATGCAAATTTATTAAATACAACCTGGTATCCACTTTATTTAAAGAATGAAAAAAAAGTAAAATTCAGTTATGACAATAAGGAAATAGAAGCAATAGAATATCTGAAATGGAAACCCCGTAGAATGGTTATTAATAATCCCAAAAACAAAACGGAAACATTAACCTGGACACTTTATCCATCATATGTAGACAATTATATTTTAAAAGGGGACAGGCTTCTTTTGGATATTTTCAGGCAAAACTACTTCAGAGTTGATATTTATTTTACTTCCAATTCTAACTCATCCTACAATTTATCCCTTGGAAAATATTTTACAGACGAAGGTCTTGTAGACAAAGTCAGTTTAAAACAAAGCGATAAAAAATTAACTAATCTTAAAGCATATAACATTGAAAATCTTGAAACCAGGGACATACTAAAATCAAGTATTACAACTAAACTACTGGCAGGATATAGATGGGCATATATTTCAGCTATCGCAGATTTTATCAAAAAGAAAAAATATGAAGAGGCTAAGGGATTATTAATGGAAATGAAACAAAAGTTCAATATTGAGAAGTTACCATTTGCATCTGAACGGGAAGAAGAAATTATAACAGAACTGAGGGAAGAAATCGATAAAAATATTCGCTGATATAAGACAGCGGTTTAGCCATAAGGCCATAGTATAACCAGGCTGTGATGATGCTATTTCCTCCATCGGCTTCACCTGCTTCCTACAAAAACTTTATTGCTGACATATTAAGTCTCCAGGCTATGTTTATAAAAAAGTTCGTGTTTTTATTTATTTGCATCTTATGTGGACAAACTTTATTCGCCCAGTTTAAGAAAGATAAGTTGTCAGCATTAATGAAAACATACCATAAGTATCATATGTTTGATGGTGCTGTTTTGGTTTGTGAAAATGGTAAGATAATTTATAAAGATGCATTTGGTTTAGCAAACAGGGAATGGAATATTCCTAACTCCACAGATACTAAGTTTATGATAGGTTCCATTTCTAAACCTATTACGGCTACTTTAATATTAATACTTGTACAAAAAGGTCTATTGAGTTTAGATAAAAATCTGGAAGCATATTTACCCGAATTTAAAAACAGGCCAGCAGCAAAAGTTACCATCAGGCAATTATTAAATCATACTTCAGGTATTCCAAATTATGACATAATTCAGGATTTTTTTCCCAGGATCAGCAGGCAAAGTTTTACCAGGGAAGCATATCTGAATATTTACAAAGATTCTGCTCTGGCTTTTGTTCCCGGAAGCCGTTATTTGTACAGTAGCTGGGGCTATTTTACTTTGGGTTACCTTATTGAGAAAATTACCGGTAAGTCTTATGAACTGGCTATGAAAGAGGAGATATTTAATAAATTAGAAATGCATAATTCGGGTTCCTATTTACACAGCAAAATTATTACAAAACGGGCTTCAGGTTACGATTATGGTTTTGGGGATTATATAAGTGCAGATTTCAGGGACCAGTCAAATACTATGGGAACAGGTGATATTTATACAACTATTGAAGATCTGTTTAAATTTCACATAGCGATTGCAAATTATACTTTGCTTAACAAAGAACTCACCCGGGAAATGTTTACCGCAGGAATGAGGCCGGCTCAGTATGGTTTAGGATGGTTTAATCAAAAATTCCGGTACACAACTACTGACAGTATACAAGCCAATTATCATTTAGGATCCACAGAAGGTTTTATTTCATTCATGATCCGAATGCCCGAGACTAATGATATGGCGGTAATATTATGCAACAGCGCTCCGACGGATTTTTACAGTATCATAAAAAATATTTTAAAAATATTATACAATAAACCGGTTTTACTGAAAGAACCTGTACATAAAAAAATGGAATCAATTATAGCAACATCAGGTACAGTCAACGCTGTAGCAGCATACAGGAATATGAAACTAGATACTGCGCGTTTTTATGTTGATTGGCTGCAAATGTATTATCTCGGTGAAAAGTTACTAAGTTTAAAAAGATATGATGATGCGAGAATAATTGCAGAAAATAATGTTATAGAATTTCCGGATAGAGATTTTGTAATGTTATCAATGGCAAATATCTATTTAGCGCTTCAAAGAAAAGATGAAGCTGTTACATTCTATAAAAAAACACTTTTATTGAATCCGAATGTTGAAGAAGCAAAAAACAGGTTGAAAGAAATAGAAGGAAATTAACCTTATCCGTATATTAATTTAGCAGGTCTTATTTTCAGTTTACTTATCTTCATTAAGCATTGTACTTATAAAATATTCTAAAAAAAATGAAGATAAGGGAAGCAAATATGCATGATATTCCGGCATTGCATATCATCCGGAATGCTGTGAAAGAAAATGCCCTGTCAGATCCTGGCTTGGTAAAAGATGAAGATTATGTGAGGTATTTGATTAATGAAGGAAAAGGCTGGGTTTGTGAAATGGAGAATCATATTGTTGGTTTTTCCATTGTTGATTTAAAAGAGAATAATGTGTGGGCTTTATTTGTTGATCCTGAATTTGAAAAAAAAGGAATAGGAAAACAACTTCTGAAAGAATTATTAAACTGGTATTTCACACAATCCAACACCACACTCTGGTTAGGCACCGCATTTAATACAAGGGCTGAGGAATTTTACAGGAAACAGGGTTGGGCAGATGCTGGTTTTCATGGAACCAAAGAAAGGAAATTTATCATGACGTATGAAGCGTGGATGAAATTGAACAATTGTAAATAAAAAATATGAGTAAAGTTATTTTCGACAGCGCCATATCTCTTGATGGATATTTTGCAGGAGATAACAGGGCCCCGGCCAATCCGATGGGTGGGGTTTCCG
>JANNZE010000310.1:0-3044 GCA_031410455.1 Chitinophagaceae bacterium
TCCGGATGCTGTACATTTTTTAAATGAAGCTTTTAAGCATTGTAAGGCAATTGCCGTAAATACGGAAGCGTTGCAGGTATTGAGAGCTACCTATTTTGGTAGAAAAATATCAATACCAAAAGTTAAAGAAGAAGGAGAAATTTCTGAAGGCATCTCTGTTGGTGAAGGAAAAAAGTTTGCAGAAAAATTTATGGAAGATATTAAACAACATCGTTTCTGGGATAGAGAAAAAGCAAGGAAGATTCCTGCTTAACCAATAATAAAATGCCGGCCAAATCTGACCGGCATTTTATTTAAGAAAAATGTTTTTTAATTAACGGGAATTATAAAAGAACATCCCTGGATGTTTCCGATAAAATTAAATGCGGATAATCCTGCCTGAACCGGAGTACCTGTTGCATTTAGGGTTACATTTTGCAAACCTATCTGTGCAAAGGTTCCTGTTCTGCTAAAAGTTATTCCGTTTATGGTACTGGAAGTGATGGTATAAGTACCGGCTGAAGTTACGTTTACTCTTACAGAAATAGTGTTTTGAGAGTTCATAGGTACGCCAACATTATAGCTACCTGTATAATTGAAATTCTGACAACTATCTGGCGCGCCTGCGAAAGTATAATTTGCTGCAGAAGAATTCTGATAAAGAAGGGATATTGTACAGCTAATTGATCCGGATGAGCCTATGAAATTATAGGTAAAAGTTCCGGCTGATATTGGTGTTCCAAATCCTAGTAAATTAACATTATACACTCCTGAGCTCTGAAAAAAACCAGAATCTGCAAAAGAAACACCATTAGCCGTGTTAGAATTAATGGTATAATATCCAGGTGTGTTAACTGTTACCGGAACGGTTATATACGCATTACCATTTAGTGGAACATTCGGAAATAAAGGTCCTGACGATATGATGTTACAACCTATATTAAAAGAAGCCGGGGTGGTAGGTGTTGAAGAAGTGAAAGTAACAGGAGCTGAACATCCTATTGTTCCCTGAATCTGAACCTGATAATCAAATGTACCTGCTGCTAACGGTGTACCCACACCAGCCAGATTTAGTATAGTTTGACCAGCTGTAGGAACAGTACCAGATAAAGAGAATCTTACACCATTAGCTGTATTGGTTGTTATCGTATAAACTCCCGGCTGTACAACATTCACAGATAAAGACAATCTGTTGGACAAATTTAAAGCAACACCCGGTACATAACTTCCTAAAGTGCCAACAATCTGGCAACCATTAATAATTGCAGTATTTGATGTAGGCTGACAAACCTGCAATGAAGGAACAACTATGTTATTAGATGATGCCGCAACTGTGATAGAATTAAATAAATTTCCTTTTCTGATACTCACATACACACTGCTTGGTGCAGCGCATGCAGTAAAGGTATAACTATAAGTGCCATTCAATACATTGGTATAAGCATAACCGCCGTTATTTAAGGAAATAAATGCCGTTGCACTATCTAATGCGCCATTGCATGACGTTGCAGTTCCCGTAACTGTATAAGTTTGCTGTGGTGCCAGCGTTGCAGTTATAGTAAGTGAAGTATTGGTAATAAATGGCCCGATGTTTTGAGTAAATGCTGATGCACAACTATAGCCTGGTAGAATATTTAATACCAGCGGAAGATCAGCAGGAACCAGCCCGGATACATTACCTGCACTGTCAGTTCTGCCGTAGGTATTAGCCCACCATGTAGTATTATTTGGGATACTCAGTTTAACCAGTGTATTTCTTAAACTAACCGCATTCTGATCCTGAACATGCAGGGAGAGATAAACAGCATTTGCCGGTACATCACAATTCCAGAAAGAAAAATGTGTTACTTCCATTTCATAATTACTGCCTGCTTTGGTTGCGATGCCTTCCTTTTTCCAAACACCATTATCACCCAAACTCCAGGTGTCAATTGTTGCCGGAGCAGTGGAAATCAGTGAGGCCGGAATGGGCAATTTAATGCTTGCAGGTTTTGCTGATGCTAATTGTAAAGCTTCCCCGGAATTAGACTCCAGATCAACTGCAATCATTCCTGCAGATTGTAATACATACATATTATTGGCATCACGGGCCATAAAACTACCAGGTACAATCGAACCAATATCAGCTCTGGTAGGATCAATATAGCTGGCATATACATTTACAGGCCCCGTGTATGGCATACCTGTACTTTTTACAACAATACTGTTTGATTGAAATTTAATTTCTGTTGAGTTAGACAACGTTATGGTGCCTGTACCGGCACTCGCAAAAGTTCCGGATAGTGTTTTAGGAATCAGCTTTATATCAACATAATTTTTAGTTGCATTTGCTGAAAATGAACGAATACCTTTATAATAACCGGTTTTTGTTACAGTTATTGTAGATACATATTTATCAAGATTCACATTATCAATATTAAAAACACCGTTATCATCAGTTACAGCCATTATTCCGCCACAACTGATGTTTGCTCCTGAAATAGCAGCATTATTTTCATCAGTTACACGTCCGGCTACTGAACCGTTCACTGGTGTAGCTACTGGTATGATAAATGTGTTTCCGGGAGGCGTGGGCGTATTGGTATCTATGTTCTTTTTACAAGAAAACAGAAACAGACTGAAAACAGTCATTTGTAAGAAAAAACTGTATAACCTTTTCATAAACTTTGTTTGTATGATTGAATTAAGGAATGAATATAAGATTTATAATCAATGTATGTTAAATGCTTTCAGGGATTATATACCCACAAGACGTAGAATAAGTTGGGCAGATGCTGATCCACAGGATTACGCATCTATCGTAAAGGAAGGATCTTTAAACAGGTCACCGGCTTTAAGCATGGCATTTACCAGGAAAAATTCTATCGCCACACGTAAGATTGCCATTTTAGCGTGCGATGGAGTGGATGAAAATGCGCTACTGGAAATTATAAAGGTTTTGGAAGGTGAAGGTGCTTCGTGCGATGTTATTGCGCCAAGGCTGGGATTTATTACAGGCATACATGAGAAAACCATCCCGGTATCCAAATCATTACTGAACACTGCTTCAGTTCTTTATGATGCAG
>JANNZE010000311.1:0-2717 GCA_031410455.1 Chitinophagaceae bacterium
TTGGATGATGCCGAAAATTTTCGGAACCACCTTATACTCAAAAAAATTAGCAGCCAATCACTTCTGGTTAGGTACACTCGGAATGATTTTTTATGCAGTGCCATTGTACTGGGCAGGATTTACGCAAAGCAGTATGTGGAAACAATTTACAGCCAGCGGACAACTGAAATATTCATTCCTGGAAACGGTTACATATCTGAAACCATTTTATGCCATGCGTTCATTCGGTGGAACTTTATATTTGATCGGTGTTTTCATTATGGTGTATAACCTGGTTAAAACAGTTCGTTCCGGTAAATTAATTGAGAATGAAGCTGCAGAAGCTGCACCTATTTTAAAAGAAGATAATGTTAGTTATAAAGGAGAACACTGGCACAGGTGGATCGAAAGAAAACCTGTTCAGATGCTGGTGTTCAGTCTTATAGTGATCCTGATAGGAGGTATTATAGAACTGGTTCCAACATTCCTGATCAAAGAAAATGTTCCCACTATTTCCGCCGTTCAGCCATATACTCCGCTCGAATTGCAGGGCCGCGATATTTATGTAAGAGAAGGTTGTTATACCTGCCACTCACAAATGATCCGTCCTTTCCGCAGCGAAACGGAACGTTATGGTGAATATTCCAAAGCAGGAGAATTTGTATACGACCATCCGTTCCAATGGGGAAGCAAAAGAACAGGGCCGGATCTGGCACGTGAAGGAACAGGTAACCTGAAAAAAACAGATGGCTGGCATTTCCGTCACTTACGGGAGCCGTCATCTATGAGTGAAGGATCTATCATGCCTGCCTATGCTTTCCTTTTAAAAGATGAACTGGATACCAGCAGCACACCTGCAAAAATAAGGGCCATGCAAACATTGGGTGTTCCTTATACAAAAGGTTATGATCGTTTTGCCAATGAAGATCTGATGATGCAGGCCGAATCAATTTCTGCTAATTTAATGACCGACAGTATCAGAATCTCTCCCAACAAAGAAGTGATCGCAGTAATTGCATACCTGCAACGTTTGGGATCAGACATTAATAAAACAGTTAAATCAAATTAATATGTTCAAGTTCATCAGACAATACGCTGAACAGATCCAGGGAGCACAATTATATCCTCTCATCTCGTTAGTAATATTCTTTCTGTTTTTTGTTTTGCTGTTGTGGTATGTCACAAAAATGGATAAACAAAGAATCAATACTATTTCATCTATTCCATTAGAATCAGAAGAACCAATAGCTAATTTTTAAAATTATTTTATGAGGAAACATAAATTATTCTCATTGCTTGTATTACTGCTTTCAGCATTTACGGTATTGGCGCAGGAAGCAAAACCTCAGGCACAAGCATCGGGTAGTACGAATCTTCTTTCTTACATGATGATAGCGATTGCACTGGTATTGGCTTTTGTGATCTGGGGGATGGGCCAGGTGCTGCTTACTATGGGAAAACAATTATTGATCAAACAAAAAAGTACAGAAAATATTTTGTCTGTTTTGTTGTTGGTAGGGCTCTTTGTTATCCCTGCATCTTCAAACGCACAGGATGCTGTTGCCGGGGTTATTAAGGCCGAAGCCGTTGCCAGTTACGGAGGTTTATCTGCTATTGCATTTTATCTTCTGGCGGTTGTTATTGCCATTGAATTTTTTGTAATTGCTTTTATGATGTTTGGCATCAGAAGATTGCAGAACGAACTTATTCCGGATGATAAGAAAAATGTATTTGATTTTACAGCCTGGTGGAAACGTATCGACAGCAGATTTTTCACACGTGCCGTATCTGTGGAAAAAGAAGCAGATGTGATGCTGGATCATGATTACGATGGAATACGTGAACTGGATAATTCTTTACCGCCATGGTGGAAATATGGTTTTTATGTAACCATCCTGGTGGCTGTTATCTACCTTATGAATTTTCATGTTCTGGCGATCGGAAAAAATCCGACCGAAGAATACCAGGAAGAGATCGCAAAAGCACAAATTGCAATGGAAGAATACAATGCATTGAATAAAGATAAAGTGGATGAGAACAAATTGGCTTTGTCAGATGCAGCAGGTATCAATGCAGGTAAAGATATATTTAGTACAACATGCTGGACCTGTCATGGTAAACTCGGCGAGGGTGGAGCAGGGCCAAACCTTACAGATAACTACTGGATCCATAAAGGTTCTCTGAAGGATATTTTTTTATCCATTAAACATGGTTATCCGGATAAAGGAATGCAGGCATGGGAAAAGAATTATTCTCCTAAAGAAATACTGAACTTGGCTTCCTACATACACACATTGAAAGGAACCAATCCTTCAAATCCGAAACCAGCTCAGGGCGACCTTTTTGAAGAAAGTGCTACACTCGCCAATTGATAGTTTTAACAACATCCAATGGAAACTGAGATAACAGAAAAAGCAACTATACAGCAGGAAGCATTCAGAGATTCTGTGGCTACTATCAGCAAAGATGGTAAACGCAATTATATATTTCCTAAAAAACCCAAAGGAAAATATTATAATAAAAGAACGCTGTTCAGCATATTTTACCTCATCGTTTTCTTTACAACTCCATTTCTGAAAGTTAACGACGAACCGTTGCTGATGATCAATATCTTGGAAAGGAAATTTATCATCTTCGGAATGATTTTCTGGCCACAGGATTTTTTCATCTTTGGAATCGGAATGATCACATTTATTATTTTCGTTATTCTGTTCACTGTTGTTTTTGGAAGAGTATTC
>JANNZE010000312.1:0-1742 GCA_031410455.1 Chitinophagaceae bacterium
ACAATACGATGCAAAGTACAATTGTACGACATTTATCTTGGGCAGTAGTCCAGTGCAAAAATTATTTGTATAATTAGTATAGATTAAACTGTAAATTAAACTCATTTGTACTGCTTCTGCTTGATATTTTTCATACATATCATAGGCTTTCCTGGCATCTGTTTCATCATAAAATGAACTGATCCAATATTCCGGAACTTTATTATAAGAGATAATACCAATAGCACTGTTGTATATTTTAATGATTCCCATAGAAAATTCTAACGACACCACATTCAGGCCGCTTTCTTCACTTGCTTCCAGTACATAAATTACATGCTGAAAATAACCCGCAAGCCTGTTTTTTAACTGTTCATCATTTTCTTTATACGCAGGTTTGATTCGCCATTCATTATTTGAAATGGAGTAAGGCTCTTTCCGGCTGTCTTTTGTTGGTTCTCCGAATTTTGAAAATACTTTTTTGGTGAGTGCTTTGGAATTTACGAGCGTAATCATTTTTTCATCTGATGCCGTATCTGTATGAACGATAAAAATGTCCTTAAGGTCAGTTGCTGAAAAACCACCGGATCCGTTTTCTTCATTAAAATACCATTTGCCTGATTTCATTACACCCTGTTCAGAAAAAAGGGTGAAAGTTTTGTCTTTGAAAAAACTGATCAGCCACCTGTTTTTTATTTTCCCGCTCTCTTCAGCATAATCACTTTCAAACTTTTTCTTATCGTTCATTTCTGTCATTCTCCAGCTTCCTGCAACAGGATTATTATCACTGATATTTACTTCATCAGAAGAACATCCGTTGAATAAAATAATAAGAATGGAGTAGATAATTATTTTCATTTGTATGGATGTGAAAATATGTTTTAAAATGAAACGATAAAAAAAAGCTCCGTGAAGGAGCTTTTAAAAAATAAGGTATTCGGTTATTTTCCGGTGAGTTTATATTTTCCGGTCATTTTCATTGGCATTTTCTTTCCCATCAGTTCCATCTCTGCGTTCAGGTCCATGGAGTAATCTGCATTTTTGATATAACCATTGTCTACGCCAATAGATAACGTTCCGTTTTGCTTGCCTTTCATAATGGCTTCGATCTCTACAGGTAAATTTTTCATTTTACCTTTACTGTCGATCACGCCTTCTACTTTCAGAAAAGCAATATTGTCTTTTACATCTGTGAGTGTATAGGTGTATTTGATTTCCATTTCAAGTCCTGCAACATCCATTGTAATGTTCTTATTCCATTTATCGCCAACGGCCACTGCTTTTTCCGGATACATGCTGAACATCATGCCCCACATACTGTTCACCTGTTCTTTGCTGAACATTTTTTCCATCAATTTTCTGGTTTCTTCCGGCATTCCTGAAGCATTGGTGATGCTGTCCATTCCCTGAACATCAATAACTTTATTGGTTTTGTCAAGTGTGATCAGCATTGATTTTCCTACGATCAGTGCTGACTGTTTTTTCATGATCGAATCGGTGGAACCCTGCGATGCTGCTGCATCGCCACCCATTTTGGAAGACATATCCATTTTGGTATAAGTAAGTTTCAGTTGTTTGTCTCCATTGTTGTTTTTAACCACCTGAAACAAACATTCGGTTTCATTTTTCATATTCATTTTCATGGTTTGTCCCATCATTTCCATGTCCATGTTCATGTCTGTCAACATGTTTTGCGTAAACTGGTCACCATCATTCAACCGTAATTTCAGATCATATTTTTTTCCTGAATTACAGGCTGAGAG
>JANNZE010000313.1:0-4280 GCA_031410455.1 Chitinophagaceae bacterium
CCGCATCGACAAGCGCGCCCGGAATAGCCGACTCTTCAATGTGCCCAGCGGCAGATTCAAAGCATCAGCCATCTGCTGATAATCCATTCCGTCGATGTCGCGCATCACCAGGATCGCGCGATATTCCACATCCAGCTTTCCCAACGCCGTCAGCACCAGTTGCTGCTTCTCACGCTTTTCCATCGCATCGGAGGGTGATGCCTGATCGCGTGACAGCCGATCCACCAGCGCCGATGCCTGGCCGTCACCGGTGCGCGATGGCGTGACCGCGTCGAGTGAAAAGGTGCGTCGTCTCTGGTTTTTACGTATATGGCTGATCGCCAGATTCACGCCGATTCGGAACAGCCACGTATAAGGCTGTGCCTCGCCGCGAAAGCTGTCGATGCTGTTCAGCGCCTTGAGGAAGGTCTCCTGCGTGAGTTCGCGGGCTTCCTCGCGGTCGCCGACGATGCGCAGGATGGCGTTGTACAGGCGGTCCTGCAATCGAATCGCCAGTTGCCCGAAGGCGCCGCGATCGCCCGTCTGCGACCTGCGAAACAGGTCCACATCCCGCGATTCATCCGCCTTGGGCGTGATTCGCATCGGGCCATCGAAGCTGCCACTAACACTCGACATGGGATTAGACGTCCGAACAGAAGAAAAGTTCCCAACTTTACGCCAGTGCGATCCATCGCAATGGGCAGTCCTACGGTTTTACCGATACGTCCGATAAGGTCAACCTTAATCATACCTTTGTTTTTCAGAAAAACAGTCTGGTTCTTTTCATCCAGTATCACATTTTTATAATTGATCAAAGCCACAACTTCACGGGCAGTTTCTTTATCAGGTAAACTGGTAATGGTCTGATCGAAATTCCATAAACGTTTATCAGCCGAACCATATGTTATATCGAATGCACCCTGCGTGATTTTGGAAATTACCAGGCTTCTTCTGATCAGTTCAAAAACCTCTTCATCTATCCGCACCGGTGAAATGCCTGCGTTTTGGTTGATCTGGTTGGTCTGACTGCTCTCCTTAAAAGTGGTGAGCAAATTTTCAATTCTTCTCACTTCTGTTATGGCCTTATTGATCACTTCATCTGCAAAAGCAGTAGAGTCACATACCACAGAAAATTCAAAACGATTTCCCATCAGTTTGGTGATCTGTTTAAATATTTTGCTCTTCTGATCAGTGACCTGCATTCAGTTTCTTATTTATCATTTCAATAAAATCATGTGCATTGCCACCCGGTAAACCATCCCATTTTGTAATCACATCGCCTTTTGCGTCCAGTAATAAGGTGAGTGGAAAGGCTCCGTTTTTATTGTATTTTTCTGCGAGATCTTCATTGCTTTTTTTTAAAGCATCGGGCAACTGATTTTTCTTTTTAGAAGGGAAATCTGCATTAACCAGGATGAGTTGATCCTTTGCGAAATTTTCAAATTCCTGGGTGCTGAAAATTTCTTTTTTCAAGCGGATACAGGGAACGCACCAATCGGATCCGGAAAAATTCAACAGGATCATTTTGTTTTCTGCAATGGCTTTGTCACACGCTATATTAAGATCTGTTTCCCATTTAGGTGATTGGGAAAACAGGCTGATCAAGGCTATCAAAAGAAAATTCATAGGTTTTATTTTCAATTTACCTTGTTTTTCCGGCGATTGGATATTTTATGTTTTAGGTTAACAAATTATTAATCCAAAAAATATTTCAGCAATACACTAGAATAGTATAAATTTATACTGTAAATATTAAAATGTTATACTATGCGAAAAGACGCAGGAGCAGTAAAACTGAATTCCAAAACTTCTAAAAAATCGGTGGTACTTGTAAAAGAAGGAGCTGCTGCATATTCCTATCGCCAAAAACCTGTTTTAAAAGTAGTTGCCAAAACAAATCCTTCCATTATATTAACCGGTGTTTCACAAAAACCGGAAAGCCAGTTAACTGCTTTTGAAAAAATGAACATCATCAAAGGAGGTTTAAGCAAAAATGATCTTGAAAATCTTAAAGAAAGAACAACGCTGGATTATGATAAACTGGCTGCGGCCCTGTCTGTAACACGTGCTACGCTCATCAATAAAAAAGGAAAAGAAAAATTCAATATTTCTTTAAGTGAACGAATCATCAGCCTTGCTGATATTTATTCTTACGGATATGAAGTTTTTGAAAATTCCGAAACCTTTAACCATTGGATGTTTCGTTCCAACAAAGCATTGGGTGGTGAAATTCCCTATCATTTCATGGATAATCAATTTGGCAGAGAAGAAGTTCGTAATATCATTGGCCGTATAGATCATGGCATAATTTCTTAAGCTCTTGTATGAAATTGTATAGAATTGGCCGTACGCGTTACGCTAAAGATCTTACAGGAGAAGGTGCAAGATTACACGGAGGCAGGTGGAATCATACATTATCTTCCTGTATTTATACATCTGAAAGCAGGGCACTGGCTGTGCTGGAATTTACGGTGAATGTAAATATTGATGATATTCCCAGAGCGTTGAGTGTAACTACTTATGAGACCGGTGATGCAGAAATATTTTCAGTGAAAATTGCAGATCTGCCCGGTGATTGGCTGTCTTTCCCGGCTCCCTCATCTACAAAAACTTTCGGAAGCCTTCTTTTATCCAAAGCAGAATTTCCGGTTATAAAAATTCCATCAGCCGTGGTAGCGGAGGAATGGAACTATATGCTAAATCCTTTACATCCGGATTTCAGAAAAATCAAAATTGTTTCGTTGAAAGATTTTGTTTACGATATAAGAATAAAAAACATCTGATCATGAACAAACAACCGGTAAGGTTGTTACAAAATAAATACAGGTTGTGATACAGCGTTTCAAAAAATTAAGTTGGTGGCAGATCGTAATTATAGCCGTGATCATTACAGGCATCGGAGGATTGAGCAGTATGCAACCGGATTCAGTGGACAGAAAATTATATACTGATCAACTATTGCAGGCACCATGGTCTCCGCCGGGATGGTTATTTGGTCCGGCCTGGACTTTCAATAATATTTTTATTTTACTCGCACTTCAGAAAATGTTATCCTCCCATATTTCCACACGCAAACAGGTTTTAATATTTCAGGGTTGCATCTGGTTTATTTTTTTCACATTCGGATATGTATATTTCAACAGGAAAAGTTCCATACTGGCTGCCGTGTGGACGATCAGCGATGCAATATTTGCGTTGAGCAGTTTCTTCTTATTAATCAGACATGAAAAAAAGATTGCCTGTTATTATCTGCCACTTATATTATGGACCGTATTTGCAAGTACAGTTGCAGGATACCAGGCATTGAAAAATCCTGATCCTGTTTTTAATACAAAAGCCATCATTGAATAACATTTATAATGGCATAAAAAAACGCTCCTGATTCTGGAGCGTTTTTTTATATATAGAATAAATTATTTTATCTGTTCTCTCTTAATCTCAATGCAAATAAGATCAAATGAACTGCAGCAAAAATAAAAGAGATGTACATCAAAGTTCTGTCTTCATTGAAGCCAACCGTATATTGATGAAGAAGGCCAGCAACTACAAGCAATACACATAATCCCAAACCAACATATCTTGCAATTTTCATTCCCGGTCTGTTGTTGGTTCCATCTCCCAATAAACTGTTTTTAGCTCCGTAAACCAGGTAGATATCCAGTCCTATAAGCATCCATACAATCAGGCGTATCCATGTATCCATCGGCAGAAACACCATCATGAATAAACAAACTCCTATACCAAGTATAGGTACAAGCGGAACAAGCGGTGTTTTAAATGCCCGTGGTAATTCAGGCATTTTTCTGCGCATTACCCAAACACCCACACATACCAGTATAAAAGCGAATAAAGTTCCGATACTGGTCATTTCTCCTACAACACGGGCCGGAACAAATGCGGCAAATAAACTTACAAAACCCATAAACAATAAATTGCTTTTTGCAGGAGTTTGTGTTTTGGGATTTACAGTTGAAAATATACGTGGTATCAGGCCGTCTTTACTCATACTGAAAAATACGCGGCTTTGTCCCATTAACATCACTAATATTACAGAAGAATATCCGGCTAAAATGGCCACTAGAATTGCCCTATTCAGCCATGGATAATCCTGTACAATTACACCGGCTTCATTGGCTTTGCCCATGTGTTCAATTGCAACGGCAACCGGTGCAATACCATCTTTACCTGCGAAGGATGTGTAACTGGTAACACCTGTCATTACATGGGCAAATAAAAGATATAAAATAGTACAGATCGCAAGTGATCCTAAAATACCGATGGGCATATCCCGCTTCGGATTT
>JANNZE010000314.1:0-4810 GCA_031410455.1 Chitinophagaceae bacterium
TATCACTTGGGGTGTGTCTTTTTGCACAAGATGGGAAAGTTGAAATGGCTGATACATTTCGAAGCAACGGGAAGATATTTGTGGTAGTGGCTGTTATCATTACCATCTTTGCGGGCATCATTCTGTACTTGGTAAGATTAGATAGAAAACTAACGAAGCTTGAAAAAAATAATATAAACTCTTAAACAAACCCTTTATGTCAACGAACGAAGAATACAGTTTTTTTGGCGCCGTGGAAAAAAGCTTCGACAAAGCTGCTAAGTTCACCAAATGGGATAAAGGTGTCCTCGAACAGATCAAAGCCTGTAACAGTGTTTACCAGATGAGATTCCCTGTAAAGTTAGACAACGGAACCATTGAAGT
Source organism: Chitinophagaceae bacterium (assembly GCA_031410455.1). GTDB lineage: Bacteria > Bacteroidota > Bacteroidia > Chitinophagales > Chitinophagaceae > Ferruginibacter. The sequence goes on from JANNZE010000314.1 coordinate 364, forward strand.
AATAGAAGCCTACCGTGTTCAGCATAGCCAGCACAAAAGCCCTTGTAAAGGTGGTATCCGATTCAGTGATGAGGTTAACCAGGACGAAGTAATGGCTCTCGCATCTCTGATGACCTACAAATGTGCTATTGTTAACGTACCATTTGGTGGCGGTAAAGGTGGTATCAAGATCAATCCACGCAATTACAGTGTATACGAATTAGAAAAAATTACTCGTCGTTATACAAGTGAACTGGTTAAGAAAAATTTTATTGGGCCCGGCATCGACGTTCCGGCGCCTGATTATGGAACCGGAGAAAGAGAGATGGCCTGGATCGTGGATACATATGCTTCACTGAAACCGGGAGAAATTGATGCTGCAGGTTGTGTTACCGGAAAACCGGTTACGCAGGGCGGTGTACGCGGACGTAAAGAAGCAACCGGCCTGGGTGTTTTCTTTGGTATCCGTGAAGTTTGTAACATGCCTGATGTAATGAAAAAATTAGGTCTTGAATTAGGAATTGCAGGTAAAACAATAGTAGTTCAGGGTTTAGGAAACGTAGGTTACCATTCTGCAAAATTCTTCCGTGAAGCAGGTGCTAAAGTTATTGCACTCGCTGAATTTGAAGGAGCAATCATGAACCCGGACGGACTGAACGAAGATGAGGTTTTTGAATTCAGAAAAAGAACCGGTTCAATCCTTGGTTTCCCTGGTTCTACCAATCTTTCCAAAACGGCAGATGCGCTGGAGATGGAATGCGATATTCTTATACCTGCTGCTTTGGAAAATGTGATCAACGGACACAATGCACCAAGACTGAGATGTAAGATCATTGGAGAAGCTGCCAACGGACCTTGCACTCCTGAAGCGGATGAAGTGTTTTTGGAAAAAGGCATTTTATGTGTACCGGATATGTACCTGAATGCAGGTGGTGTTACGGTAAGTTATTTTGAGTGGTTGAAAAACTTAAGCCACGTTCGTTATGGCCGTATGGAAAAACGTTTCACAGAAAATCTGAATACGCACATCCTGGGTCAGATCGAAGAATTAACAGGAAAAACAGTTAGCAATACAGAGCGCAAATTCATCATGCACGGTCCTGAAGAAGTTGACCTGGTGCACAGCGGTCTGGAAGAAACTATGATCACTGCTACAAGAGAGATCATGGAGATCTGGAATAACAATCCATCTATCCCTGACATGCGTACAGCGGCTTATGTTAATGCGATCAATAAAGTGGGTACGAGTTATGCTGAATTAGGCATCTTCCCATAACAGAAATATCTTTCTTAAAGGCTCGGTTCTTCCGGGCTTTTTTTATGCCATGCCGGGAAGCTGGTCAGTTTCATTGATCTGCCCTTCCGCAATTTTAAATACCATACAATAGGAACCGTTTGTAATTACTATGTATGGTGCATTTACCGGGATATTATAACGCAACGCCTGTTGCAAAACTTCTTCTGTGAGGGGAACATTCATCTCTTTGCATTCAATGATGATATATGGCTGATGTTGGGATGAATACACTATGATATCAAATCTTTTTTTCATTTCGCCCACCATCAATTGTTTTTCCACAGCAATCAATGAGGGTGGAAAATGAAGATCATGAATAAGATGCAGGAGAAAATTCTGACGCACCCATTCTTCCGGTGTGATATTAAACCAGCGTTTACGAATGACACAGAAAATTTCTTCCCTGTTTTCTGTCCGCCGGATGGATGGTGGCTTTTGGGTATATGCTATCCTGATCAAGGGAGCGAATGTAAAATCTTATTGTCAATCCACTAAAAAAAATCCCGGTGAATCTTCACCGGGATATTTATTTTATATTCAGATCATTAATTGGTAGCAGCATCTGCATTCAGATTTCCCCAACCTAAAGAACTGTTTCTAACAGGATAATTTGCACTCGTGGCAATCATTTTATTCAGCACCTGATCCCTGGTAAAAGTTGGAAAACGGCTCCACACCAAGGCTGCAATGCCGGCCGCTGTTGCAGTGGATACAGATGATCCACCAACCGTAGAAGGTGCGTCTCCGCTCATGGCCAGCGTAAGGGGATGACGTTCATTGATTGCCTTTTCCATCACAATGGTAAAATCTGTTTCTGAACCACTGTGGCAACTCGTGCAGGTGTTGTTGAATTGATTATCTCTAACGCCTGTTATGGCATTCACCTGCGTCATATAGGCCGGGAAGATCACTCCATACCAGCTGCTCGTCCAGCTGAAAGATGTACCTGCAGCCACGAACATCAGTTTTCCTTTACCATAAGCATATTTGATCGCATCACTCATCTGAGAACTGCTGGTGATCCTTCCCATACTCATACTGATTATTTTTACATCTGCCCTGTTGGCGGCATTTACAAAAGCATCGGATGCACCTTTAACTTCACGGCTGTCATCCAGAAATACATCTTCAGCTGCACGGCAGGTAACCAGGCTGGCATTGTAAGCAACACCACACGCAGCACCATCCAAACCCCTTGGGGCAGCACATGCACCCGCCATGGAGGTTCCATGACCGCAACCATCATCGGCTGTTTCAACTGGTCCTGTAGGAAATCCTAAGAAAGTAGCTCTCGGAAGTGTTACAATTCTATCTATAGTTCTGCCTGATGAATTTCCCTGGTTGAAGGAACTGCCCAGGTTTTCCTGGTCAAATTCACAACCCGTATCAATAATAAAAACCTTTACACCGGCACCTGTGGACCTCGTCCATGCATTGGGTATTTTATGATAGCCATAATTCCAGGACTGTTTGGTGTTAGGAAGTAGGGTGGTAAAATCTATTCCTTCTGTTAACCCGGGTTCTGCAACATTACTTCCGCAACCGCTGCTGCTCACAATGCGATTATCTATTGTACCCGGTTCATAACCCATAGGTTCTGCATAACGCACCCATGCTGAAGCACGTAATAAACGGATGGTAGCCTGGTTTCTAACATAAACATCCAACACTGGTAAATAAGATTCATTCCATTGAACCAGTTGATCCATTGTTAAAGAAGGATCCAGTTCTTTTTCCGATGCAAGTATCAGTTCCAGCACCTCATTTTTAGCATGTATCCAGGCTGCAGAATTGATATCTATGAGGTGTAAACGTTCGTCAACATTCATTTCACCGGCAGGCTTATACCCTACAGATAAAATATGATCGCTTTCGTTCAGCGCACTCCAGATCATATTTACAGGTGCCGTACTCCATTCAAATTTCTGATCTTTTTGTATGGTCGTTCTGATGAATGCATCAATCGCTGAGCGGTTGAGCGCACTGTTATCTTCCACAGTATTTACAGCTGTTTTTTTACATGCAGCCAGTAAGAAGGAACCACATAAAAGGGTGAAAACAATTTTTTTCATTTGATGTTTGTTTGGTTTTTATTAATCACAATGTATTGAAAAAAGCAGTTATACCATGGGTGAAAAACGGGGACCATAATAATTTTTGTACATTTAATTTTAAATTGAATGCATGAAGACAAAAGACGAGATCGTAGAAAACTGGTTACCGAGATATACCGGAGAGAAAATTTCAAATTTCGGAGAATATATTTTACTTACTAATTTCTCTAATTACATTGACCTTTTTTGTGAGTGGAATAATGTACAGATTGCGGCTGTAGATAAGCCTATGCAATGTGCTACTGCAAATAATATCACCATCATTAATTTCGGAATGGGTAGCCCGGGAGCAGCTACCGTAATGGATCTGCTTACTGCCATCAATCCTAAAGCTGTTTTATTTTTGGGTAAATGCGGAGGCCTTAAAAAAAGAAATAAGATCGGCGATCTGATACTGCCTATCGCTGCTATCAGGGGAGAAGGAACGAGCAATGATTATTTTCCACCGGAAGTTCCTGCATTACCGGCTTTCGCTTTACAAAAAGCCATTTCCACCACTATCCGCGATGCGGAATGTGATTACTGGACGGGTGTATGTTACACTACCAACCGGCGCGTTTGGGAACATGACCTGGTTTTTAAAGAATACCTGCAAAAGGTTCGAGCCTATGCCATTGATATGGAAACCGCTACCATTTTCACGGTAGGTTTTTATAATAAGATACCTACAGGTGCATTATTACTGGTAAGTGATTCACCTATGGTGCCGGAAGGTGTGAAAACGGCTGAAAGCGATAAAAATGTAACCGTAAAATTTGTTGAAAATCATTTACGTATAGGTATTGACTCCCTCAAACAACTGGAGAATGACGGATTAACTGTAAGACACCTGAAATTCTGATAATGGAGCCTCTACTTCGGGTGGAACAACTGCAGGTGAATTTCAAAAATGGAAACGACACTGCAGTTGTAATTCCCAACATTTCTTTTTCAGTTTTTAAAAATGAATTTGTGGCGATCGTTGGAGAAAGCGGCTCCGGCAAATCACTTACAGCTTTATCCATTTTACAATTAACGCCGTCCAATGCCGTTCTGCAAGGGAACATTTATTTCAAAG
>JANNZE010000315.1:0-12834 GCA_031410455.1 Chitinophagaceae bacterium
GGGAAACCATTACATCTATGGCACGTTTTAAATGCTGTTGCCAGTAAGGCAGTACACCGGAATGAATATCGATCAGCGGAATACCTGTAACATTGGATGTTTGTAAGGCACCGCTCATAATATCCACCATATCGGGAGTGATTTTGATGTTCACCTCCTGGTCACTCAGGTCACGTAAAATTCTGGTGATCAGTTCACGGTCGTTTTTATCCACCGCAATAATCACTTCTTCAATTCTTTCTTTTTCTATAATGTCAGGAAGATGATCTTCCTTGTGATATTGCACCGGCAGAGACGGAAATTTTCCGCTTTGCCCGTTGATATTATAAAAGGCTTTTATCATAAACCCGCCCTGTTCAGCATTCGCATTAAAATTTTCCAGGAAGGTTAATGCTGTTTTTTCAGATCCTATAAGCAACGTATTGAAAAAAACTTTTTTAAACTTCAACTGCTTTTTGATCCTGTTCAGAAAAAAAATCCTCGAAATGGTGGTGAGCACAAGATTCGGAACCAGCAGGCTGTAAAATTCAGAATAATAATTGTAATTATTGCTCTGCGGATTTTTGAGAATGAAAAAGAATAAAAGTACAAGGCATCCCGTTAAAATAATGAAAGCTGTTCTCGCAACTTCGGCAAGCCGCGACTTCTCATAAGGATTCGTATAGGAGCCTGATAAATAGTGAAGCAATAACCATCCGCCGGTGTATAATATAATGCCGGTAAAAAATCCTGCAGGGATACTGAACGGATAATCATAAATAACCGTACGCAGGTAATAAAAACACAACCACGTAATGATGCATATTAATACATCAGTAAGCATGTACCAACTGGTATGTATCCTTGGCTGCTTCACGCAGACTTATGATTGTTTGTGGTTGATCTTCTCCAGGATCTTATGCGCTACTTCCATTGCACTGAATCCGTCTAAAATGGTGACAGCAGTTTCGGTATTATTCCGGATGGCATCGCAAAAAGCCAAGAGTTCCATCTTAATGGCATTTCCATCCAGAACGGCAGGATTGGCGATTGCAATGGTCTTCTTGCCATGATTGGTTTCAATGTCGAAGGTGATCATATTTTTATCACCCGGTGTATCCAGGCGGATCACTTCTGTTTTCTTATCCAGGAAATCAATTCCGATATAGGCATCTTTCTGGAAGATCCGCATTTTGCGCATTTTCTTTAAGGAGATCCGGCTGCTGGTAAGGTTGGCTACGCATCCATTGTCAAATTCTATGCGAACGTTGGCAATATCAGGTGTATCGCTCATCACTGCCACACCGTTGGCAGAAATATAAGCAACATTACTTTTCACCAGGTTTAAAATGATATCGATATCGTGTATCATCAGGTCCAGGATCACACTTACATCAGTGCCCCGTGGATTGAACTGGGCGAGGCGGTGTACTTCAATGAACATCGGGTTCAGTTGTTCATTTTTCAGTGCAAGAAATGCAGGATTGAAACGCTCTACATGTCCCACCTGGAATCGGAGATTGGATTCCCTTGCCAGTTTCACCAGCGTTCTTGCTTCTTCCATGGTATTGGCCAATGGTTTCTCCACAAAAACGTGGCGGCCTTTACGCAGTGCCATGGAACATAGTTCGAAATGATAGATCGTTGGTGCCACAATATCCACTGCATCACAATCGTCCATCAGTTCTTCTGCTGATAAATATCTTTTCAGTTTGTATTTTTCTTCCACGGATGTTGCATTCGCATCATCCGGATCAAAAAAACCAACGAGTGTGGTATCTGCAATTTCCTGCCAGTTATTCAAATGAAATTTTCCCAGGTGGCCAACACCTAAAACCCCGATCTTAAGCATAATATTGAATTAATCCTGCTGATATCTATTGTGCGGTTGCTTCTGTTGTTTCTTCCCAGAAACCCATTTTATTGAATTTATCTATTCGTTGCTGCACTCTTTCTTCGGGTGAGAATTGCTGCAGGTGTTTAATGGTTGGTAAAAGATAATTTTTCAGAATTTCTGCGGCTTCATCATAATCCCAGTGAGCACCACCCAATGGTTCCGGTATCACATCATCCACCAGCCCGAAAGAAAGCATATCCTTACCGGTTAAGCGGAGTTGTTCGGCAGCTGTTTCTTTTTTATCCCAGCTTCTCCATAAAATACTGGAGCAGCTTTCAGGGGAAATAACCGTGTACCAGGTATTTTCCATCATTACCACTTTATCTCCCACACCAATTCCCAGAGCGCCACCGCTTGCACCTTCCCCGATGATCACACAGATCACCGGTACTTTAAGGCTGATCATTTCATAAATGTTGCGTGCAATCGCTTCTCCCTGTCCGCGTTCTTCGGCTTCCAGGCCGGGATAAGCTCCGGGCGTATCTATCAAAGTAATAACGGGTTTATTGAATTTCTCGGCCAGTTTCATTAAGCGCAGTGCTTTCCTGTAACCTTCCGGGTTGGCCATTCCGAAATTACGGAGCTGGCGGGTTTTGGTATTGTTGCCTTTCTGCTGACCAATGATCATCACCGTCTGATCGCCTAATTGTGCAAAACCACCCACCATGGCCTTATCATCTTTTACATTGCGGTCACCATGCAGTTCAATAAAATTGGTGCACATTTTCTCAATGTATTTCAAAGTGTAAGGGCGGTCGGGATGCCGGCTCAGCTGCACACGATGCCATGGCGTTAAATTGTCGGTAAGTTGTTTTTTAGTATCAACAATTTTTTGTTCCAGCTGGCTGATGGCTGCGCTCATATCCGTTTTCGATTTCTCCTGCGTAACCTTCAGTTGCTCTATCTGGTCGTAGAGTTCCTTGATAGGTTTTTCAAAGTCTAAAAACTGCCTGTTCTGAAGCTGTGGCATAAATTTATTTTTAATAAAAAAAACAGGCTGTAAAAGTAGCGTATTACTGGTAAACAACCTCACAGGTTGGAACCTCTTCTGCATTAAGCCGCTCAAACTGAATGGGTTCGCTTTAAGGTTTAAAATGAAGACAGATAAAGCCTGTTGAAAAGAAGCTGTCTTTTTTTCGCTATGCCATTCAGAAGCCCGGAAGGATAAATAAAAAAATGAGCGGTCAGTTTTTTATAAAACCAAATTTATCAGCATTTCCAGGTAAATCATCTGAACAAAGATTATTGAAACGAAGTCCTCACCAGAATCGACTATGGGCCGACTGAAGTGACCGTTCGGAATTTTTCAACATAGATCCTTTTGTGGCACATATTTTTTGATGATTTACACGGATTGTGATGTAAGAAAATAAAATAATTTATGACATATATCATAAATTATTAATGCAGGAAACGTTATGTTTATACACCCCGGAAGAAAATTTTTAACCTTAAAATGATAAGGTATGAAACATGATGGCCCCATAATAATCATTGAAGATGATCATGATGATCAGGATATGATGGTGGAAATTTTCAAAACACTTCCTTACACTAATGAAATATTATTTTTTGATGATGGTCAAAGCGTATTGAATTATTTAAATAAGGAAGGGAAAAATTGCACACCTTTTATGATCATTTCTGATATCAATTTACCCATACTTGATGGATTTGCACTTAGAGAAAAAATACGAACTGATGCTGAATTACAATTGAGATGTACACCTTACATATTTTTATCCACCTGCATGAGCAGAGAAACCGTTAGAGATGCCTATGGAATGAATGTGCAGGGCTTCTTCGTAAAACCGGATACTTTTAAAAAATTAGAGGAAACCGTTCATTCCATTATAAATTACTGGATGTTGTGTGCAGCGCCTAATTATATGAAATAATGCAGCGGATCAGAATTGTTTTAAGTAGGAAAGGTTGATTTTAGAAAAAGTGAGAAACCAGCATTAACCGCTTTAATGTGGAAATTTAAAATCCTGGTCGTTTTAAAAACAGGTTATACATAATCCTGGCAAAAATCTTTGCAAAATTCCCGTATTTCATTCCTTACTTTTTCAAATTGTTTCATTATGTCAGATTCGTTTCCGGCAGCTTTGGCAGGATCCGAAAATTCTGATGGATGTTACGGCCATCTGGCTTCTGTAACTTTTGCCTGTACAAAAGACCAGTACATTTTTCATACTTTTTCAATTTTTACTAAATTGATAAAAATCTATAACAGGTTGATAATAGTAAAGCGAAGATCCAACCATAAATAGCGTTTAAAGCAATGATCCCGATTAAAATAACGCCAAAGCGTTTATGCCGGCCTAAGTATGCAATTGTTTTCATAATTTTTGTATAAAGCTCAATATTGCCATTTTGAGTTTATAAAAGGATTAATTCCCTCGCGGATGGAAATAAATGTGGGTAAGATCAACTGTTCTTTCAGGACTTTGGTTTTGTAACAATTTTTTCCGCTCAGAAATATTTTGACACAGTTTTGTGTCAGAAAATCTTCCGATAAAAAATTTTGACACAAATTTGTGTCAGAAATTAAAATTCTAAAAAAAAATGTTACAGGATTGTGACAGAAAAGGGAATACTGTAAATTTCTGTCACAGTTCTTCCATCATGTCTTCATTTATATTATAAGGTGATAAAAAAATACATGTAATTACGTATAAAAATGTACAAATGTGTCATGCGATGTACACAAATGCAGTATAAGATGGAATTTGAAGCATCAATAAGCATAAATTAGCCAACCTAACTAAACTTATGCCCCTGAGTTGGAACGAAATCAAATCCCGAGCTATTGCCTTTTCAAAAGAATGGGAAGGCGAGCAAAGAGAAGAAGCGGAAGCAAAACCTTTCCTCATAGAATTTTTTAATGTTTTCGGTATAAGCCGGAGAAGACTGGCCACTTTTGAAGAACGTGTAAAAAAGCTGAATGAAACAGATGGTTATATTGACCTGCTTTGGAAGGGCATGTTGTTGGTTAAAATGAGGGAATAGACTATGCGCTTTAATCGGTATTTTATTTCTGGTTTGATAAGAAATCTATAAAAATTGCTACTGAAATCCCTAAATCGGTAATTTATTACTTATATTGTTGATAATGCGGATAGAAAATCTCAATTTGTCCTATAATCAGAAATAAATTACCGATGACATCAGCTGAAATTGGAGAAATAATAAAAAGGAAAAGGGAAAAATTACAATTGAAGCAGGAGGATATTGCTGAAATGGCATCCGTAACTGCTAAAACCCTTTACTCCATTGAAAATGGTTCGGGTAATCCTTCACTGAAGACACTACAAAAAATAGCCAGCATCCTGGGCCTGGAAATAGGAATAGGCATTAAAAAAATGAAAGATGAGGGGTAAGGTTTTGTATAATGAAATCCTGGCGGGCTATATTGAAAAAATGGCTGATAATAGTTTTCGTTTTTCTTATACGGACGAATATTTTAATGATAGAACATTACCCTCCATCAGTGTAACATTTCCTAAAACAAAACAGTTGTATGAATCAGATACAATGTTTTCTTTTTTTGAGGGTTTATTATCTGAAGGCATCAATAAAATGATACAGTGCAGGTTATATAAAATTGACGAAGAGGATGATTTTTCAAGATTGTTATTAACAGCCAACCATGATACCATTGGTGCTGTAAGTGTAAAACCGGATGAAAATGAAATGCCTCGGATGCTATAAAAAAAGTAAATCGGGATATTGTTTATCCTGCAGGAAACAATTGTTCCGTCAACAAAAGGTAGAGCCTGTTCTTGATTTTGATGCACCCAAAGGTGATAATCTGAAAATTTACCAGGAGCTTTCCAAAAAATTATCTATTTCCGGTGTTCAGTTGAAATATTCACTTAAATTGGAAGGACATCAACTCATTCTTACAGACAAAAAAGGAGAATATATTTTAAAACCCATTCCTCCTTCCAGTCAGTTGTTATACCCGGATTTTGTTCCGGAAAATGAACACCTTACTATGCAAATGGCCAGTCAGGTTTTTAATATCCCTACTGCTCTCAATGCTTTAATGAAATTTAAAGACGGAACACCAGCGTATGTAACACGGCGATTTGATATTAAGGAAAATGGAGAAAAATACCTACAGGAAGATTTTGCGCAACTATCTAACAGAACCAGGAAGTTAAATGGAGAAACTTTTAAGTATGATGGAAATTATGAAGAGATGGGATTGATTTTAAAAAAGTTGATTGCTGCTTCAACTCCTGCGTTAGAAAGATTTTACCGGTTAATTATTTTCAATTACATTTTTTCAAACGGTGATGCACATTTAAAAAATTTTTCTATCTACAACAAAGACAATGTAGAGTATGAAATGACGCCTGCCTACGATCTTTTGAGCACGGTTATTCATACGCCGCAGGAATCTGACACGGCTTTGAATCTATATCAAGATGATATACAATCTGCTCATTATTCCAGATATGGCTTTTATGGTTCTGAAAACTTTTCAGAACTTTCCAGGAGATTTGGATTGGTTGAAAAAAGGGCGAAAAGAATAACTGAAGAATTTTTAATAAAGAAAGACGAAGCGCTGGCATTTATAAAAAACTCATTTTTAACGGAAGAAGTACAATCCGTATATATACATAACTTTTTAGAAAAGTTGAAACGGATAGCATCAACAGACCAGCATTAACCGCTTTAACCCGGAATTAAAAAGCTTGTCGTTTTAAAAATAGGTAAACATGTTCCAGGTAAAATCCGTGCAGAATTTCCAAAGGTCATTTCTTAAGAGTTCAAATGGTATATTATTGCTGATTCGCTTTTTGTCCTTGCAACTGTAGCCCTACAAATTACCAGCATATTTTTTACGGCTTGTCAATTTTTACTAAGCTGATAATTATCCATAAAAGGTTGAAAATGGTAAAGCGCAGATCTAAACCATAGATAGCGTTTAAAGCGATAATGTCTGCCTGAATAGGACAATGTGTTTATAATCATTGATCGCAATATTAGATATCAAACTCATGTAAAAAGTCAGATTTTTAAATGTAATACATCTTAATTCAAATTAATCATGGCTAATAAAATTCTTACAAATGAGAAGGATGCTAATAGAACTCGCGGTTTTTAATACGATACTTTGTTAATGTACCAATTTCGGCAAACATCAATGAAAAAAAATATTTTATATAATATTTCCTGTATGGCGTAAGCTTAGCTTATATCATTCAAGCTCCAACGTCCTGATATCCGCAATTAACTCTTGTATGGAAGAAAGTTTTAAACCATTGTAAATGCCACGCAGGTGCCGGTTTTTATCTACCAGTACAAAATTTTCGGTATGTAAAAAATCGGTAGAATCCAGGTTTTTACCAAGGTTTTCTTCAATAAAATAATATTTTCTCCCCAGCGTATAGAGATCAGATTTTTTTCCGGTTAGCAAGCGCCATTGGTTGCTGTTAACGTGGTGCTCTACAGCATACCTGGCCAGCACGGATACAACATCCTTTTCAGGCATAGCAGAATGAGAAAGTAATTGAATGGCCGGGTCATTCTTGAAGGTGTCCTGTAATGCTTTCATGTTTATGGCCATGCGTGGACAAATTCCGGGGCACGTAGTAAAAAAGAAATTTACAACAGAAATCTTATTGTTCATATCCTTTTCAGTAAAAGCCTTACCCGTTTGGGAAAGTAGTAAAAACGGGGGAATTTTGTGGTAATTACCGGGCGCTTTTTGGATAAATTCAGGTGTAAATTCTGCCGTGCGATAATAGGGAAGTATACGCTTTTCTGCGTGGTTACATCCCAGCATTATCATGCACAAAACGAATGTTATAACTCTCATTTTAATTCTTCAATTTACCATTCTTCAACTGGTAGCATAAGTCAGTTTCCTGCAAACCGTATTTGTGGCCATCACGTGCTTCGTAATTAATGAATAATTTACCATTATTGCGCCATGCCTGTTGCAACCCCTGTTCTTTATCGTTAGCATAATGCAACAACATATAACGTTTACCATCGGGATACCAACGCTTAAACTCACCTTCTTGTTTATCATCTGCATAAGTATAGTCGAATTGCATATTGCCATTGTTCCAATAACCGTAATGCCTGCCGTTGCTTTTATTGTTTTTAAAAAACCTTATTTCATAGGGTGCGCCATTATTATAAAAAGTGCGATACATACCGTGCTTTTCACCTTTATACACCGATGCTGACTTTTGCAATTGCCCTGTAGCTGATCGCCATTGTATGTACCCGGAAAAAGGTTGATTATTTAAATAGTATACACCGTTCGGTTGCAGTTCAACCATTTCTGCTGATATGGTGTCTTTTGGAATTAAAGATGTATCAGCGTAAAGATTTTCAAAAGTTAGGGTAGGAGGTTCATGATGCTTTTGGTTACAACTGAATAAGCATGTTAGCAGTGTGAGCAAACAAAGCAATCTTTTAGAATGATTCAATATTAAATTAAAAAGGACGAACATTTTAAAAAACGAATGTTCCTTTGTTACCATAATAACTACCTGATTTAAAAATATAATATCCTGTATTCAGGTAGTTTACATTTTCTACATGATAATGATAAATGCCGGAAGGAAACTCTGTAGTTGCTGCGTTGTGACCGTTGTATGCATCAAGATCATTCGGGTAAGTACCATTCATATCTCTTCGGCCATACAATGGAAACCCATCTCTTAAAAAGCCCACAAGTTTTGCATCGTCTGTTGTTGTATAATTGCCTGTAACATGATAATGATAATTTCCAGCCTGCGCAGGATGTGCTCCGGCACCATCAAATGAGGAAATAATACCGGCATCAATAGGGTTTCCGCCCATCTCTACATTGTTGAATATAGCAACACCATTTAATGCCATACCTATTGGACCCAGGCTGGTTGCTTCGTGTGTGCTGGCACCGGCTGGTACCGATGGAATAGTCATAATATATGTTTGGGGTAATATTGCACCTCCTGGGTTACTGCTGTGACCTGAAGGAAATGGTTCATATAATGCATTTCCTACGCCCCAATAAGGTGATTTATGATTAGGTCGTCCATCACTTGAAAGTACAAGGTTGGATCCGCTGGTTGCAACGGTTACATAACCTGTTGCCATCTTAGCCCTCACCACCGCTGTGATATCTGTAGTGGATGCAGGCGGTGTGTTGTTATTATTATTGCTTTTTTTGCAGGAAAATAGTATTCCGGAAATACAAATGATCAGGATGTAATTACGCATAATGATTGATGGTTTTTAAAATTAGACGATAACTTAATAAAAAACCTTTCGGCACAAACAATTTTTTTTTAAGAAATACTTTTTTAAAAAGTATATAACGTGATGTTCCCGGATGTTAACTAAATTTAAAAAGAAATAGTAAAATTTGAAGTGATTGATATATAAATGTATATAACGTTTAACTGATTGAACGGTACATCTTATATTTTAAATGTACGTTTTATTATGTATGCTAAAGGCTGAATCAGCTGTTTTAGCATGAACTCTTGACTGTACAAATTGCCAGCATGTTCTTCATGGCTTGTCAATTTTTACTAAACTGATAAATATCCATAAAAGGTTGATAATGGTAAAGCGGAGATCTAAACCATAAATTACGTTTAAAACAATAATCCCGATTAAAATAATGCCAAAGCGTTTATGCCGGCCTAAATATGCCATTGTTTTCATTTATGCCTGTTTAATCGCAATAATACAATATTGATCTGAATATAAGGCGGCCATTAACATCATCATTTTTATATAATATATGGCAGTAAGGATATGGTTTCTTTATAGTTTCAGAAGGTTTGTTTCAAATTCAATACTCTTAAAAAAAATGCAGTTGAAATAACCAACTGCATTTTATCATCATCTTGATAGTAAATAACATCAGAAAAAAACGGTAAAGCTAATTCTTGCAAAAAAAGGCGAACCTGGCGTAAAATGTATTTCAGATACAGGTTGTATTTCATTTTGCAAACGGCTTTCTGTATCAAACTGGGTTTCTTTCCACCTTGTATTTAATAAATTCTGGATGGCTATCCCTGCTTCCCATTTCTTTGTAGAATAGTTGATGGCAGCATCTACAATAAAATATCCCTTAGCAATGGTGGTTTTATTTTCATTAGCGGGCCTGTCTGCCATATAACGATAACGTAAGCTGCCGTTCCATCCATATTCATTTCTGTAGGTTAACCCGCCAACACTTGTAAATCGTGGCGACAGCGGTAAATAACTTTCTGTTCCCGGTACTCCAATTGCCCTTGGATCTGCAACAGATAGATCCAGGTCTGCAAATAAGCTTTTTGCTACTTCAAACCTTGCAGAAAGATCAATACCAATTCTCCTGGTCTGTCCTCCGGGTTCCACCACACCTTCATCTCCCACATAAATAAATTCCTGGTCGAGCCACAAATACCATAATGCAGATTGTAAAACTAATTTCTTTCCAATCTTAAATATGCCCCCGATATCAGAACCCCAAGCGGGAGGCAACACCTTTTTACCGTTCTGCTGAACGGCAACTCTTGTATCATTGCTATGAAAGCCCTTGCCACCATAAACATACCATTGTACTTTATCATTCACCCTGTAATTCAAATTCAATTTAGGACTGATAAGCGTTGAATTAGATGTCAGCGTTTCAGCAGCTAATTTATCGTAATAACGATTGGTAAAATAATCTGCCCGTAATCCAGTGGTAATTTCCAGCCTGTTTGAGATGGCAATTTTTTGTGAAAGGTATGCACCGGCATTCAATTCTGTAATATCACCCAGCATTATTTTACTGGTAGTTGTATCCCTGTCTTTTGTTCTGCTGAGTTCAATGTTGTTGATGTCGTCATATCTTACCTGTACACCTGCCTTCGTTTGGGTTTTAACGGAACCTATATAAAAATCTTTTTGATAAGAGGCATTATACCCTGCAAGATTTCTGTTTTCAACCTGCCGTATCTGGTCTCCATTCACCGGGTCTTCTTTGTAAAACGTAAAATTGGAATAGAGTTTAAACTTGTTTTTTGTAAAATAAATTTGGTTACGCAAAACGGCTCCGTCTTTCAGGTTGTTTATTAATTCGATGTTAGCATTGTACCTCGACGTTTCTCCGCCTTCTGTATTATCAATAGCTCCATAAAATCCAATGGTACCATCTTTCACAGCCCTGTCAGGTATTTGCCCGGAAGCATTCCATTTACTGGTAAAGCCGGTTATTAATGCAGTGAGTGTACTGTTATTACCAATGCTGCCATGATATTTCAATAATCCGTTAAAGCGATTGAAGTTTTGCGGGCTTTCAAAAAAACCTTTTGTAAAGGAAGCTTCGCCAGCAAAAAAGAGGCTTTGATTTCTCCGGTCTTTATGCTGTTTAAGAAGATTTAAACCGGTGATGCCTCGGAAGGTATTGAATTGACCACCTTCAATTTTTACAAAATTATTTTTCAGGTAATTTTTCAATTTAAATTCCACGAATCCCGCAGTTGTAAAATTTCCTTTATCAGCAAAGTAAGGGCCTTTATTAAAATTTAATTTGTCAATCAGCTCCGGAATAACCCAGTGTAAATCTGCATAGCCTTGTCCATGTGCATGAGAAACCATATTAACCGGAATTCCGTCCACCGTGATGTTGATGTCTGTTCCGTGGTCAATATCAAATCCACGTAAAAAAATCTGTTCCGATTTTCCGCCACCGGCATGCTGGCCGATGAATAAACCCGGAACCATTCGCAACACTTCCTGTGAATTGTTTATGGGACGCAAATGAATATCCAGGTCGCTGATGGTTTTAAATACACCACCGTTTGAAGAAGGACGTACGATTACATCTGTTAGACTTGACACTTTAGTTTCGAGGTAAACTATAGCGTTGTTATTTATAAAGTTCAGATCCTCTAATGCAATAACTTTTGATTGATACCCGATACATGAAATGAACAGGCTTTTAACTGAAATGGGTATTTTATCCAGATTCACAAATCCATTTTCATCAGATGTTGCCATGAAACTTACATTTTCACTTTGAACAGTTGCACCATCCACTGGTATTTTAAAATTATTATTGATAACATATATCCCCCTGATATTAGCCTGGCAAAAAACTTTATTACTGTGTAAGAGCACTAAAGTTAACATCAGGAAATAGCTGATGTTTTTATACAACGATGACATATACTATAGTATTAACCGGTAAAAAATAATTTTTAAAACTTATAATTTTTCAAAATAGAAATACCTTTCCTGAATCTGATAGCAAACCACCAGAATGGTAATTATGCCTGTGTATGCAACAGGGAGTTTTGAAAAAAGTATTTAAAAATTAGACTTTTGGAGGAGGAGTATTTAACTCTGAAGTGGGGTCTTTAAAAAATAAGAGTTTGGAGGGATAGTGATTTTTAAATATCCGGATAAACAAATAAGGTTCAGTGTTTGCGGTTAATATATGAGCCGATACAGTTTCAAAGGATTTGACACCTCCGGTAGAACTGGATTCATTTTTATTTCCCTCTTTTTGCAATTCATCATCTAAATGATTTTCGCCCTGATGATGATGTACGGTGGCGATATGTTCCATTTTCCATAAACTATGAGCCAGGCCATCCTGGATAAGTGGGAGTACAGGCTTAAACATTGCTGCTAAGTACAATATAAATAAATAATATGCAATGTTAGCCCTCATTGTTTACGCAAGAAATTTAGCTTTAGTTTCACATACGCAGAATGGTTAATACTGGATTTTTAAGTTTTAGTATCAAGCCCATTTCAGATTATATGAAGTGGAAAGAATAATTGAGCCAAATGTAGGATGCAATCAAAAATATCAGCAGGATGCTGAATATGGAACAATAATAATTCCCCCAATTAAAAAAGCCTTATAGATTATTGTCTATAAGGCTTAATTTTTATTTCTGCGGACCGGACGGGACTCGAACCCGCGACCTCTGCCGTGACAGGGCAGCATTCTAACC
>JANNZE010000316.1:0-6349 GCA_031410455.1 Chitinophagaceae bacterium
CAGAGATTACAAACAAATTTATCCTTACTAGCTTCAGGAGTTTCTCTATTAGTGATCATTGTTGACAGAATTATCCGCTGATAAGTTATGAGTACCGATCAAAACAATATAGAGAAACCCCAGGGTAATATTATTTTACTGATCATACACCGATACCTTCCGTATTGGCCCATTTTTGTACTTACTACCACTATTTCACTGGCATTTGCTTTTGTATACCTGCGGTCTCAAACAAAAATATATGTTGCAGCCGCTAAGGTGTTATTGAAAGATCCTCAGAAAAGTGGAGGAGATAGTAAAGTACTCGACCAACTGAATATTTTTACCGAGAAGAAAATTGTAGAAAACGAAATTATCGTTCTCCGGTCAACTTCATTGGTTCAACAGGTAGTTCGTTCTCTCGATTTATATTGTACCATTTATAATGAAGGGAGAGTACAAACAGAGGAATTGTATAAAGACGGTGCACCTTTAAGATTTATTGCACTGAATTCGGATTCTATTAATTATGGTGGTAAAGTTTTCTTCTCTATAGACTGGAAAAAACGCCAGGTAAACCTGCAGGATAATGTTTATGATTTTAACTCCATCGTTAAAATAAATAATACACTGTATCAAATTGAAATCAATCCGGCATACAACACTAAAAATACCGGGAAAAATTTCTTTGCAGTTTTCAATTCCGTACAGGGAACGGCAGGAGGAATTATAGGAAGTATTAAAGCCAGTCCTTTATCCTATTCTTCAACCGTACTGGATGTAAAAATGGAAACACCCGTTCCGGAAAAAGGGATTGACGTTTTGAACAGGTTATTCGAGATCTATAATAAGGAAGGAATAGAAGATAAGAACATCATCGCTAAAAACACTTTACGGTTTATAGACGACCGTTTAAATATTGTAATCAATCAGCTGGACAGTGTTGAAAGAAAACAGGAAGCCTCCAAAAAAGAATTCGGTGTTACCGACCTGGGAAGCCAGGCTTCTATGTATTTTCAGAATGTAAAAGAACTGGATAAGAAAAAATCTGATATTGAATTACAACTTGAAATTTTAGGTGACATTCAGACTTATATCAGCGCCAAGGGAAGAAAACCCGGAACGGTACCATCTCTTCAACTGGTTAATGATCCGATACTGGCAAGTTTATTACAGCAATTGTATGCTGCTGAATTTGAATACGACAAAATCAGATCTGTTGCAGGTGAAAAAAGCGAATCGGTTATTATTGCAGATGAAAAAATCTCCCGTATAAAAAATGATATCAGGGAAAATCTCAACAATATCCGCAATACTTATGTAGTAGAACGTAATGTTTTGAATTCCGGTATTGCCCAAAATTCAAGCCTGTTAAGTGGCGTACCCAGTAAAGAAAGAGCCTTATTGGAAATAGGCAGACAACAGGTGATCAAGAATAACATTTATACTTATCTGCTCACTAAAAGAGAAGAAACTGCTTTGGCTTCCGCTTCCACTTCGGCAGATTTACGTATTCTCGAAAATGGATATTCTTACGGCCCGATCAGCCCTATCCCTAAAAATTATTATCTTATTGGGTTTTTAATTGGATTGATCACCTTCATATTGTATGTCCAGATCCAGGAACAACTGATCAATAAGGTATTGTTCAGAAAAGAAATAGAATCCAAAACAAATATACCTGTAGTTGCAGAGATCATTCAAACCTTCAATGAAAATAATATTGCCATCTCCCAGGGCAAACGAACAGTAGTAGCAGAGCAGTTCAGAACATTGCGCACCAATCTTGGATTCATAGGTTTGAATAGTATCGATAAAACCATCCTGGTTACTTCCAGTATATCAGGAGAAGGGAAAAGTTTTATAGCTACCAATCTTGCGTTAAGTATCACGCTGAATGGTAAGAAAGTGGCACTGATGGAATTGGATCTGAGAAAACCAAAGCTCAGCAGGCAGTTAAAAGTGGAAAAAAACCCGGGTATCAGTAGTTACCTTATCGGGAAAGCCACCATCAGTGAAATTACAAAGCCTACTGCTTATGAAAACCTGTTCCTGGTAACAGCAGGCCCTATACCACCCAATCCAACGGAATTAATAGCGCTTCCCGAATTTAAGGAGCTGTTGGAAGAATTAAAAAGAAAGTTTGATTATATCATTATCGATACTGCTCCGATCGGCCCCGTTACAGATGCACAATTACTGAGTCAATTTGCCGATACCACCATTTTTGTAGTACGTCATGCAGTAACTCCTGCTGTTTTTCTTAAAATGATAGATAACCTCCATAAAGAAAACAAATTCAAGAAAATGTGTATCGTTTTCAATGGAATCAAACCACGGGGTGTTTCTCTTTTCAATTATGGTTTTGGTGGTTATGGAAATGGTTACGGCTATGGTTATGGCTATGGCCACGGCTATGGATATGGATATGGTAGCAGTGCTACCGGATATTATACTTCTGATACAAAACAACCCGGCTTTCAAAATCTTTGGGGCGTATTTGGCAGTATAAAGAAATTTTTTGGTAAAAAAAGAAACCGGGAATCTTAGCATTAACGCGGATACCTGGTATAAAATCGTCTTCAGTTTCAAAAATCATTGTGACTGAGGGCTAGCGAAGCTTTGCGTAAATGGATCCGGATTATAATTGGTATGTAGTGTACACGAAGCCCCGGTGGGAGAAAAAAGTTGCTTCCCATCTTGATGCAAAAGGAATAAAATATTATTGCCCGCTCAATAAAGTGCAGAGACAGTGGTCTGACAGAAAAAAAATTGTGTATGAGCCACTTTTCAAAGGATATATTTTTATTCAGATTGAGGAGAAAAAGAAATGGGATATCAAAAAAATTGATGGCATCCTGAATTTTGTGTACTGGCTGGGGAAACCTGCTATTGTAAAAGATAAAGAAATCAATACCATCAAGCGTTTCCTGGAAGAATTTACGGATGTTGAAGTAAGTTCCATAGAAATTACCTCCAATACACCAGTTATAGTTAAACGAGGTATTATGATGAATTACAAAGGGGTTGTACTGGAAGTTTCCGGCAATAAGGCAAAAGTTTTAATTGACAGTATGGGTTTGTTTCTGACGGCCGTTTTCGATAAAAATAACCTGGAACAATTAAATATTATTAACAGTCAGGAGTAAAAAAAGGCCCTTAAATCTAAGGCATTTTGATGGTTCTGAAGTAACTTACAACTCTCAAACCACCCCCCAATTAATTGAAAAATGAAACTTACTGACAAAATATATGTGGCAGGCCATACGGGTCTTGTAGGAAGTGCCATAGTAAGATTATTGGAACGCAAAGGGTACACAAACATCATTACTAAAACATCGGGGGAGTTTGATTTGCGTGATCAGGCAGCCGTACTGGATTTCTTCAGAGAACATAAACCTAAATTCGTTTTTCTGGCAGCCGCCAAAGTAGGTGGAATAATGGCCAACCAGAAATATCCGGCTGATTTTATTTTCGACAATTTATCTATACAGAATAATATAATTCATTCTGCTTACCTGCTGGGAGTAGAGAAACTTTTATTCCTGGGCAGCAGTTGTATCTATCCCAAAAATTCTCCGCAGCCTATCAAGGAAGATTACCTGATGACAGGGTTTCTTGAACCCACCAATGCACCGTATGCCATGGCGAAAATTGCCGGTATAAATATGTGCCAGGCCTATCACCGGCAGTACGGATGTAATTTTATTAGTGTAATGCCTACCAATTTATATGGTCCCGGTGATAATTATCATCTGCAGAACGCCCACGTATTGCCGGCGTTGTTAAGAAAATTTCATGAAGCTAAAATAAACAACCAGAGTACCGTTATCGTTTGGGGAACAGGAAAACCAAGAAGAGAATTTCTTCACGTAGATGATGCTGCTATGGCCTGCTACTTTCTGATGCAGAAATATAATTCACCAGACATCATCAACATAGGTTCAGGAATGGATTATACCATCAGGGAAATGGCATATCTCATCAGTAAAATTACAGGCTACCAGGGCGTGATCGTTTTTGATGAAAGTAAACCTGATGGTACGCTGAGAAAATTACTGGATGTAGATAAAATAAAAAATCTCGGCTGGGAATCTATGATCGAACTCGAAGATGGTCTTCGTTTAACCTATAACAATTTCAAAGAAAATTATTACAATTATACACAGGTATTGGATGCCCGATACTCTGTAACCACGAATGTGTAGGATCTCCGGTATTATCAGTTCTTCTTTTCCAATTCATCAGATCCAGGATTTTGTAACCGACATGTGCAATTGTATGCGCCATGGCGGTCCGGATGACGGTGGAACATTTTGCGATGAATCTGCAAATATGGTGTTGGGCAACAGGAGGCTCTCTTTAGTTGACCTCTCCCAGGCCGGACATCAGCCAATGAATTACCTGGATCGTTATACGATAACTTACAACGGAGAAATTTACAATTACAATGTATTACGCAACGAGTTAATTGCATCAGGGCATATTTTTAATTCGCATACAGATACTGAAGTTGTACTTGCTGCATTTGCTCAATGGAATGTACAGGCTTTTGAAAAGTTCAATGGTATGTTTGCTTTTGCATTATGGGATAAAAAAGAAAAGGAACTTTATCTCGTTCGCGATGCTGCAGGTATGAAACCCCTGTATTATTCCCTTGCAAACAATGGGGTGGCATTTGCTTCTGAAATACGTGCACTTAAAAAAATTCCTTTTCTGCAAAAGGAAAATAAAAACTGGCCGGTTTATTTACTGGCATATGGTCATATACCAGAACCGGTAACTACATTAGAATCGGTTTTACCTTTACGAAAAGGATGTTTTTTAAAATTCAATCTACAATCGGGGATCAGTATTTTACAATCGTATAAACATTACAGTTTCACCGAATCAAATTCTTATGCTTCCGAACCGGCAGAAACTCTAAAAAATCTGATGAAAGAATCCGTAGAGAGACATCTTGAAGCGGATGCTTCTATTGGTGTTTTTCTGAGTGGTGGCCTTGATTCTGCAATTATTGCAAGCGTTGCATCCCAATCAGGTAAAAGTAAAATCCAGACCTTATCGCTGTATTTTGATGAAGCTGCCTTTTCAGAAAAAAAATACCAGGATCTGCTCATTCATAAAATAAAGTCTGACTCATTTCAGCATCTGCTACTTCAATCAGAATTTCAGGATTCATTTTCCAATATCATTGATGATATGGATATGCCATGTTCAGATGGAATAAATACCTGGTTCATCAGTAAATATGCTAAAGAAAAAGGTATGAAAGCCGTGTTGTCGGGCATTGGAGCTGATGAATTGTTTGGAGGGTATCCCAGTTTTTCGAGAATGGAATTTGCAAGGTTGCTCCAAAAATTCCCGGCCATTCTGGACCTGAAAAAAAAGAGCAATAAAAAACAATTGAACCGGCTGGCATATTTGAAAATGAATGGAATTAAAGGTATCTACCTGTTTCTGAGAGGTCACTTTACGCCATATGAAACGGCCAGGCAGCTGGATGCTAGCGAGTCAGAGATTTGGAATATATTAAATGATCTTCCTGTAATGGGAGATGTGAAAGATCTATCCTTTAAAAATCAGGCAAGCTGGATGGAAATGAATCTTTATATGCAAAACCAACTCTTACGTGATGCCGACGTAATGGGAATGATTCACAGTGTTGAAATACGGGTTCCTTTTTTAGATAATGAAATGATACGTTTTGCAACCGGCTTGAATTCTGAAGAAAAATATAAGGGAAACAAACGAAAGCAATTTCTGATTGAAAGTTTTGAAAGCATATTGCCACGTGAAATCTGGGACAGGCCAAAAATGGGTTTCAGCTTTCCATTTTCAAAATGGCTGGCAAAAAACAATTACGTATCTGATCTGATGGATGATGGTAAAAAAATTACCCAGCTAAACTATAATAAATTTTGTGCAGGTGAACTGCACTGGAGCCATATGATGTCTCTCATACTTTTAAAAAATAAAGGCATTGTTTAATACCGTTTTCCACCAGAATTAATGAGCAGGAAAATATTATTTCTTACACTTAAAGTTTTTTCATCAACAGGTGGAATTGAAAAAGTATGCAGGGTTGCCGGTAAAGCATTTTATGAATTCGGGTTAAGAAGAAATATAGAAACCCGATTTTTGAGTATGTATGACGGCGCTCATGATGCAGAACATAACAGGTATTTTCCGTCAGAAATATTCAAAGGATTCGGAGTAAATAAAAAACAGTTCATGATCCATTCCTTACAAGAAGGGAGAAAGGCTGATGTGATTATTCTGAGTCATATTAATTTACTGATAGCAGGCTGGTTGATAAAAAAAATAAATCCCAAAGCAAAAATCGTATTGTTTGCCCATGGTATAGAAG
>JANNZE010000317.1:0-7745 GCA_031410455.1 Chitinophagaceae bacterium
GAAGGATGTTCAGTACATCGCTTTGTGTAGTGGTTTCATCCAGAGAGATTCCGATATGTCCATCCGCATAATAGAAATTGATCTCATGTTGTTCAGCGATCGTTTTCAATTCCTTTACATCAGCCATCCGGATGCTGAGTGTATCAAAATAATATTTGTTATCATTCGTATATCCTAATGTTTCCAGTTCATTGCTTAAAGTATGTGCCAGCAAAGAAATCCTTTTTGCAATGTTGATCATACCTTCTGCGCCATGAAACACGGCATACATTGCGGCCATATTGGCCAGTAAAGCCTGCGCTGTGCAGATATTGCTCGTAGCTTTTTCGCGACGTATATGTTGCTCACGCGTTTGTAAGGCCATGCGTAAACAGCGGTTATTCTGTGCATCCACACTTACACCAATGATGCGGCCCGGTATCACTCTTTTGAATTCATCCTTTGTAGCAAAGAATGCAGCATGCGGTCCGCCGAATCCCATCGGTACACCTAAACGCTGTGCAGAACCAATGGCTACATCTGCGCCTAATTCGCCCGGAGGTGTTAGTAATGTAAGTGCTAAAAGGTCTGTTGCCATCACTACTTTTACATTAGCAGCTTCCGCTTTTTGAATGAAAGTCCTGTGATCTTTAATGGAACCTTTACTGTCAGGATACTGTACAATTGCACCAAAGAAATCTTCTGTTGGCGTAAATGCCTCCGCGTTGCCAAATACCAGTTCTATATGGATCGGAGCAGCGCGGGTGATCAGTACATCTTTTGTTTGTTGAAATATATTTTCATCCACAAAGAATTTAGGAGCGTTGAGGTGTTCATGATCGCGGTTCTTATGATTGAACAACATGGTCATGGCTTCTGCTGCTGCAGTTCCTTCATCCAGTAAACTTGCATTGGCAATAGGCAATGCTGTAAGATCACTCACCATGGTCTGGAAGTTCAATAAACTTTCCAGCCTTCCCTGTGCGATCTCGGCCTGGTAAGGTGTGTATTGCGTATACCATCCCGGATTTTCGAAAACGTTTCTCTGAATAACACTGGGAACGAGGGTATTGTAATAACCCTGCCCGATATAACTTTTGAAAACTTTATTCAGTGAGGCGGTTTCTTTCAGTTCCCGCAGGTATTCTGATTCACTCATTGGCTCGCCGGTATTCAGTGGATGTTGCAGGCGAATAGAGGCCGGAACAGTGCGATCAATAAGAGTTTCGAGGCTATCAGCTCCGATGGATTTTAACATGGAAACTGTTTCTTCTTCATTAGGACCGATATGCCTTCCGATAAATTCGCGTCTTTGCTTTTCAAAAAGATTCATATACTTGTAGGCTTTTTATAAGATAAGTAGGCCGCCGGGAGAGTGAGAGGGCCTTTTCTTAGCCGCCGCAAATTTACGGATAAGACAACAGATTTCCAATCTGTTTAGCAACAGTTGAGAAAACAATATAATGCATCAAACAAGGAAATTAATCCTGAACCGTAAGTACAGGAACTTCACTCTGATAAATAAGTGCTTTTGTGTGATGAACTTTGAATAATTTGTTAAAGAAGCTGTGGTGTTTAGGTGCAATGATGATCATGTCAATGTTCTTGTCTTTTGCAAACATATTCACCGACTCATGAAAATCGAACAATCGCATGAAATAGAACTGCGGATTGAATTCTTTCAGCAATTCTTCCATTTTATCTCTTTCTCTTTTGAAATCTTCCGTTAATGAAATATAATGGCTGCTGTCAACATTCAAAATATGCAGATCAGGTTTATATTCCTGCAATACTTTTTTTACCGTTGATAAAGCTGCAGATTCATGCACAGATTTCATTTCTGATGCTATAAGCACATTCCGGATCTTATTGAATTTTGCAAAAGGCGGCACTACGAGTACGGGACAAATATTTTTTTCTGTCATCTTTAAAGTATTGGAACCGGAAAAACGTTGTTGCAACGGGCTTTTACCGGTTAATCCCATAATGATCAGGTGCGCATCTCTTTCTTCTGCAATTTTACTCAGGTTATCGATAAAATTTCCCCCGGTGGCTACAACCACTTCACTGTGGAAAATCTTTGCACTTAATTGTGTTTGTAAAGATTCCAGCAAATTATGAGCGATGGTTTTTTCACCTTCATTGTCGGCGTGATTGTAAAACACCACATTTATGTTAGGAAGGTGAAAAAACATTTCTGCGGCATATTCAGCAGCGTTGTAAGAGATTTCAGAAAAATCCAAAGGAACGATTACAGTTTTCATTTTAAAGCTTATTTCTACAAATCTAATGAATTGAATGTATTATAAATCACGGAAATGACTACATCCTTAACTTCGTGCTCTTATTTCAAATGGACCCATCATTTTTAAAAACCTGGCAGAAGAGGTCGGAAGATTCTCAAAAGAAATATAAAAGATTTCTGGAAACGGCTGACGTGCGTAAAGCTATGAACGTGATTGATGAGTATCATGAGGAAGCATTTGAAAATATCAGTTGCCTGAACTGCGCAGCTTGCTGTAAAAATTATTCTCCCCGTTTTAAAACGCCGGATATTAAAAGGATTTCTAAGTTTCTGAAAATGAAGGAAGGCGATTTTATAGAAAGATATCTTTTGCTGGATGAAGAAGGGGATTATGTTGTAAAAACAAAACCCTGCGCATTCCTGGGAGTAGATAACGCTTGTAGTATTTACGACGTTCGCCCCTCTGATTGCAGCCGTTTCCCTTATACCAATGAAGATGTATTTGTAAAAAGAAAAAACATCACTATAAAAAATAGTACTTTCTGCCCGATCGCAGTATTCGTTTTGGAAAAACTCGTTTTGCATTTCCCTGCCAGATAATTAATCCAGAGAGGCGGTAAGTTCAGTATAGGCTGCTGCAAGGGCACGGTCAGCACCTTCACCTTTCCATTCCGGCGAACCAGGTATTTCAGTTACTTTCAGAATTTCCGGTCTTGTTTTACCGAGGCTGATCTGGGAGGAAGTGAAGAGTAATACATTGCGAAGGTATTCTTTAAAAGCAAGTATATCTTCATGACCAATCACCACATCATATCCTTCGGCACTATGTCCACAAACAAATTTTGTTTTCTTTGAAAATGCAGCAATGGTCTGATCCAGCACTTTGATCCAGTTACTGATGCTGGCACCAGCCGATTTATCTACGAAAGGATGCTTGCGGTTAAATACAAGATCACCAAGATGTACGATTCTGGATTTTGAAAATTCTACCAGGCAGTCCCCATTTGTATGAGCAGCACCGAAATAATGCAAACGCACATATTCTTTTCCGATCTTTTCATTCCAGGCATTATCAAAAGTCTGATCAGGATATATTTGTTTGTCCTCAATATTTTTTTGTTCTGCCACTTTCATCATATGGAATTTGGCATTTGCCTGGGAAAGTACATGCTGCGCCAGGTCTTTGAATGCAATATTACCAGCGGTATGATCTGCATGATGATGTGTATTGATCAGTAATCTGAAAGGCAGTTCTTTCTTTTTCAGTTCTGTGATCAGGTGCCCTGCACTTTCCGGGAATTGCGAATCCACAACAACAATTCCGTCTTTACTGATATAAAATAATATGGTGCCGCCTTTTTCAGTGAAAATGCCGATCTGTTTGGTCAGCATCCGCATTTTGTATTCCTGAACCAGCCTGGCAAAAGCTTTATCCTTTATTAACAATAATGCACCTATAACAAAACCTGAATTTCTGATAAATGATCTGCGTTGCATATAAAATATTTCAGGTTGTAATTTAATGATAATTGACCGCTTAAAAACAACCTGTTCAGTATTCCATTTTTCTTAACGACTTTGCTTTGAACCATGTTATGGTAACAACAGCAACGGTCATGCAACCACCAAAAATAACGGAAGGAACAGTGCCCATCAGTTTGGCCATTACACCACTTTCAAACTGGCCAAGTTCATTGGAAGAGTTAATGAACATACTATTTACGGAAGATACACGTCCCCGTAATTCATCTGGTGTTTTCAATTGAAGGATGGTATTGCGGATAATCACACTGATCCCATCCATACAACCGCTTACCATCAGCGCTAAAAAGGAAAGCCAGAATATTTCTGAAAAAGCGAAAAGGATGATGCAAACACCAAATCCTGCAACAGCATAAAATAAAATTCTTCCCTGGTTTTTTTTAAAAGGAAAGATGGTGAGATAGGTAACGGTTATGATCGAGCCTATATCGGTGGCGGCGTTCAGCCATCCGAACCCCATAGGACCTACTTTCAGAATGTCTTTTGCAAAAACAGGAACCAGCGCCACTGCACCTCCGAATAAAACAGCGAACAGGTCGAGCATAGAAGCACCCAGTAATTCCTTTGTTTTATATACGTATACAATTCCTTCTTTTACACTCTGCCAGGTGTTCCGGGTTTTTGTAACGAAAATAGGTTTAGGAGATATCTTCTGCAACAATAGGTAGCCACAGATCACAAATATCAGAATGGCAACGAATGTATAATTGATGCCGAAGAAAGCTATGAAAAATCCTCCCATTGCATGTCCTGCAATAGATCCTGTTAACCATGTAGCAGAACTGATGGCAGCGGCTGCGGATAACAGGTCTTTGGGAACCACCTGCGAGATCATGGAAGAAAAAGTTGGTCCGCTGAAAGACCGGATAGCACCGGTTCCTGCAACGATACCACACATCAGAAAGGCGATCGTCCAGTGATTATATTTACTTTGAAAATAGTTAGTGGAAAGCAGGAATAACATTAACACGGCAATGCCATACAGTATCACGCATTTCAATAATAATTTTCTTTTTTCATTTACATCAATGTAATGACCCGCATACAATGCCAGGCTCAGTGCCGGAATTACTTCCGACAAACCAACCAGCCCCAGGGCCAGTTTACTGTTCGTGAGTAAATACATCCACCATCCGATAACAGTAGCAGTCATACGGATGCCCATGATAAAAATAAATCTGCCTGTTATAAAATAGCGGAATTCTGCAATTCTGAGAGCAGCATAAGGGTTGGGTCTTATATGATCAGCTGAAGACATATTTAAGGCAGGCTGATATAATGTTGCCCGTATTCATATTCTTTATCGAGGGCATCAATAATGATTTGCAGGTGCTTTTTATTATTGATGAAATCTGCATTGCCTGCATCAACGATAAGTGTTTTGATATTGTGTTGCTTTATGTACTGAGTATAGGTTTCCTGCAGATTGAAAAGGTATTCGTTCGGGATCGTCTGTTCATAATCACGGTTTCGTTTTTTAATATTTTCTTTCAGTTTTGCAACAGGGCTGTGCAAATAAATCAGTATATCCGGCTGAACGATCTGAGGATTGATGATATCAAATAATTTCTGGTAGAGGTGAAATTCTGTATCCGGTAAATTCACTTTGGCAAACAACAGGCATTTAGTGAATAAATAATCGGAGATGGTGATGTTGGAAAACAGGTCTTTGGTCTGTAACAATTCCTTTAACTGTTTATAGCGTTCGGCCATAAAGAACAACTCCAGCGGGAATGCATATTGGGCCGGATTTTCATAAAACTTAGGCAGAAAAGGATTGTCGGCAAATTCTTCCAGAACCAGCCGGGCATTAAAATGTTTACTCAGTAAATGAGATAAGGTGGTTTTGCCAGCGCCTATATTTCCTTCAATTGTTACGAAATTGTACTTCATTTCCCGCTATTCCGCTTTTTACGGCTGCAAATTAAACGGAAAGATGTGTATTGAATTTACATTTTGCTCACATCCAGGGTATCGGAACATACATTCAATATTTCTGATATGTTTTTATTCAGTACAGGATGAATATATTCCGGCGCTAATTCCTGCATGGGAACCAGTACAAACTTTCTTTTGGCAATGGCGGGGTGAGGAAGGGTTAGGATAGGCTTATCCAGTATAAGATCATCATAAAATAAAATATCAATATCGATGGTCCTGGGTGCATTGGGTGTTGTACGTATACGACCCATTTCCTTTTCTATTTCCAGCACGGTTTGCATGCATTCTTCAGGCTCCAGCACAGTAGCTACTTTTAAAACCTGGTTCAGAAAATCCGGCTGATCTGTAAATCCCCACGCTGCTGTGGTATAAACAGAACTTTTATTTATTACTTGGCCGATCCTTTTATCGATAAGAGCTAACGCTTTTTTCAATTGTGCGGCCGGCTTTTCCATATTACTGCCCAGCAATAAAAACGCAAAATGCTTTTCTGAATTCATTTACCGAAGCTAATATTTTAAGATTTAATGTACTCATTTCTATGTTCATACAAAAGATATTGGATGTTAACCTATAGTTTTGCGTAAATTTTATACATGCCATACAGCCAGATAAGGGCCATGTTATCTATCACCAAAGCGAGTTTGCGCTCCATCACACGCAGCCCTTCCGCAGTGATCTTCAGTTTTGCATTTCCTTTCGTGTTTATTCTTGTATTTGGTTTTATCGGAAATTCAGGTGGTTTCAGTTCGTATAAAATTGTGCTGGATAAACATTCAGATACAACGAATGATTTGTACCGGTCTTTAAAAAATACAGAAGGTGTGAAATTTCTGCAGTATAAGAACAATGCTGAAATGATGGAAAATTTTTATAAGGGAAGATTTGCAGGCATCATCAATATTTCAAAAAATGTGATGGCCAGTGCTCCCTATGCCATCAGCCTGAAAAGTACGAGTGCCAGTAATAATAAATGGCCGCAGCTGAAATCCCTGATAGAAGGAAAGATCAATGAACTGAGTAACCGTGCTTTTCCAAACCGGCCATCTTTTGCTTCTTTTGATTTTGATTACAACGCAGATATCCAGCAGGTAAGAGAATATAAAACAATCGATTTTATTTTACCGGGGCAATTGGGATTTTCGTTATTAAGTGCCGGCGTTTTTGGCGTGGCATTTATGTTTTTTAATCTAAGGAGTACTATGGTGCTGAAACGATTTTTCGCTACACCCATCAATAAATCATACATTATTTTGGGCGAGGGTTTAAGCCGGGTGATTTTTCAGATGGTAACTGCGGTGGTGATCCTGCTGGTTGGATATTATTTATTTGGATTTACTTTAGTGCATGGATGGCGAACCCTTCTGGAAATGCTGGTGCTCAGTTTTATAGGGCTTATTGTATTTATGGGATTTGGTTTTATTGTAAGCGGGATTGCAAAGAGTGACAGTACTATTCCGCCGCTGGCAAATATGATTACACTTCCGCAATTTTTACTGGGCGGAACTTTTTTCACCATTGATGCTTTTCCGAAATGGCTGCAACCGATCTCCC
Source organism: Chitinophagaceae bacterium (assembly GCA_031410455.1). Taxonomy (GTDB): domain Bacteria; phylum Bacteroidota; class Bacteroidia; order Chitinophagales; family Chitinophagaceae; genus Ferruginibacter. Next base: position 7,262 of record JANNZE010000317.1, read on the forward strand.
GTGCCATGCCTTTAACACATCTGAATAATGCAATGCGTAATGTAGCTTTTGAAGGACAATCTTTATGGCAGGTGAAAGAAGAAATAGGAATATTGCTTTTATGGGCAGTTATCGTGTATGCCGTAGCCATCAAAGTTTTTAAATGGGAATAAATGCAAAAGATCAAATCGTTTTTAATAGTTATCCTGTCTTTTTTTGTGCTGCTTACACTGGTATCACTGCTTATGCCATCGCGTGTTATCACTGCGCATACAGTTATGATCAACGCTCCTCAGGAGAAGATCAGTTATTATCTGATGGATCTTAAAAACTGGAAAGCGTGGAATCCGCTTTTGGAAAATGCAGTCCAAGAGATTCGCGCGGCGGCGAAGCGTCCCGAGGCGACGCGGCGCCTCGCGCTCGCGCATCAATTTCTGAAGCGCGGACACGCGGCGCTCGACGATGCGCGGGCGGAGGAGGCAAACGTTCTTCTCACGGACGCGGT
>JANNZE010000318.1:0-3491 GCA_031410455.1 Chitinophagaceae bacterium
ATTACCCCTGAAAGTAAATTTAGTAGCAGAGGTACCGATCAATCCAGAACCCACTGAAGTAGAAGGATTCCCCGAACCGCTGGAAGTTCCCAAAACCGTATTTCCTATCAGTTCAATATTACCTGCAGTGGAACTTCCAAAACTGAACGTGTTATTGGTTCCTCCGGATGCATCTATATTGGTGGTGGTAAGTACTGTAAGATTTTTATCCAGTACATCAATTACGCAGGATCTTGCCTGGCCATTTCCTGTTACAGATGCGGTAATGGAATTTACTGTTGCACTGGCTGATAAGGAAATTGTGCCAGTGGCCGTCATATTGATCACCACATTATTACATGCAGTTGGTACACCTGAAGGAGACCAGTTGGAGGCTGTATTGAAATCACCTCCTGCTCCCGGATTTGCCCAGGTTTTTGTAGTGAGGGAACCACAGGCAAGTGTGGTAGCACATCCCAGTAAATAAGTGCTTCTGTATAATGGTCCGCCCAAACAGCCGGTATTATTATAGGAATAGACCCAATAGCAATATTGGGTAAGTGGTTCCAGCGCGGTGGAAGTAAATGTATTGCTGTTGGAAAATGATTCAATGTATCCTCCCAGCGCTGTTGTTCCGGGCGTATAAGTTGTACCATTTACAGGTGCAGTTGGTGGTGTGATAGAATTTGTTCTGATCACGAGATATCCTGAAGGAGCAGGTGTTGCCGCCGTGAACGATCCGGATACCGATGCCGTAGAAGGTGTAAGCACCAGGTTTGTTGCGGTAGCTACAGGACTGACACATGGAACGCCGAACTGAACACAGGTGGTAAAGGTGCCTGTTGATCCGTTCCAGCCATATATCCGGTAATAATAAGTTCCTGCTGGTAAAATACCTGCGTTTACAGTTTCTGTTCCATTGCTCAGGCTTGCGTCTGAACAGGAAATAAAGGAAGCTGCGCTGCACGAAGAATACAGAGCAAGTACAGGATCAAAACCATTAGTTCCGGTTACACTGATCGCATAATAAGATGTTCCGTTGGCAGTAAAGGAATACCATACTTCGTTAGCAAAACTGGATGTAAATCCACCACAGGTGGTAGGCAGATATTGCTGATTACTGTTTACTGATGTACCGGAAGTTGCCACGCAGCTTGCATTCGGTGTTATTGCAAAAGCTGAAGCACAGTTGTTATTGGCAGGTAAAGGTCCTATAGTCCAGTTAAATACAGTGCCTTTTACCGGAAACACAGTTGTACTCAGTAAAAGTCTGTCTGCATTGGAAGTTGCCGCCACGGTATTTGCCCAGTCTGTACTTGTTTTTCTTGCATTATAATCAGCAGATGTTGCGCCTCTTAAACCTGCCTGCACTTCAAAAGTTACAGCAGTTGTAATGCATTTTCCATATTTCACCTGCACATTACCATTTTCGCTGATCACTATCTGGAAACTGATATTATCGCCTGAAACGCCCTGACGGGTAAGCTGTGTATATTGAATTACGAGTGTCTGATTAGGTGTAGTTCCAGTGATGTACCCAAAAATACTGGAACCTGGTGTTACAGAAACTGAAGTTCCGGTAAGTAAGGCTGCAGACGAAAGGGTAACCGTACCCGCAATAGAATTAAAACCCAATATCACCGTTCCTGGCGTGATGTAATTAGTAGCAGTTAGCCTGGTACCCACCTGGAGGTTGGTAAAAGCTGATGCAGGAACATTTGATAAAACAGATGAACCTGTAGTAAAATCACAGGTAAATGATGTAAATGACTGATAAGCAAGATTTCCATTGAATCCCGCTATTCCATTATTATTGGATGTACCACTTAAATAACTTCCGTTATGGGTTCCGGTAATATATGATCCACCTGCAGCTAAACCTGTCATGCTGAAGCCTGCATTTGTGCCTAATGCAATCCATCCATTAGCAGAAACTCCTATTCTGCCGGTTCCAGCGGTGTAAGTTGTACCATTGTAAATAAATGTAAAAGGAGTTATATAAGTCGCTGATTCATCATCAAAAGCAATTGGGAATATAGAGGCAGGTGTTCCTGATGACGTACCTGGCGCATAATTTTCTAGCGACTGGTAAAAATTATACGTACTGGATACCTGCGCCTGTGTAGAGGCATTTGTAGTTACAAGAAATAAAAACGTAAATAAATAACGTAGAAATTTAATCATTACATACCATTTGAGTGAATGGTATTTCGTTGGTATTGGCAAATAATATATATTCTATTGTGAATATATATGAATTCAGGCAATATTAAAGCCAAAAAGAGAGAAATCTGGTGAATTTCTCTCTTTTTGATGGTTTGTGTAATTATCTATAAAATCAATAATGACTGAACCTGGCTTTTTCCGCTCTGGTTTGTAATGATGCAATCATAAGTACCAGGTACAATATGTTGATTTAAAACAGTGGATGTATGGGCTCCTGCAGTAATGTTGATGGTTTTACGGAAAACTTTCTTCCCTTCCTTATTCATCAATTCAACATGATAAACACCAGCTTCAGAATTATTGAAATGAATATTCAGTGTTTTATTAACCACCGGATTCGGATAGATACTGATCTCGTTATTACCCGACAAGATATCAACCTTAGCAATAGCAGTATAAGATACGTTACCGGTTGTTACATTTGCTTTTATGCGGTAAAGTAATTGGGTGCCGGTGAAATTCCTGTCATCAAAAGTATATACATTGTCTCTCACATTATTTACCGCACGTTGCGTTCCGATTGATTCAAACGGACTTCCGTCTTCCGATCTTTCTATGGTATAAAATGCAACTCCTGATTCTGTCGCTACTTTCCAGTCAACCGTTATCACTTTTTCCGTTTTTTGTTTTGCTTTTATTTCAGTAAAACTTACTGGTGAGGCAGCCGCATATTTAAAGATGATGCGGAACCGGTTTGTAGCAGATGAATTAGGATCAGCATTCACCGCAAAGTTAATCGTTGAAGTACCGGCAGATTCAATCTGTGATAACGTACCAAGGTAGGTATCTTTTAAAAAGATCATCGAAACATTTGCAGGAATGTTGCGTGCTGTAAACTCAAACTGGTAGGTTTGCTGACGCAGTTGCCCCAATGCAAACAGTATGGAATCATTTTCTGAAGGCAATTGTCTTTGTTCTGCCGCCAGGAATTTATTTCCGTTTTTAATGGACACAGTTTCACCGGCTCTAACCAGTTTCAGTGCATCATGAATATCTGCTTCGTTGGAAAAGTTATTATCAAAAAGATTCACAACACCATCCATCACCGCAGCTGAACTGCCTGTACCATTTTTAAGAATTGTTTTTAAATATGACAACTGATCTGATGTTCTGGCAACCATAGCACTTCCATTAACTTTATTATTTTCTTCAAAGGTTAGTGTACCGGGTGATCCAACAGCCCGTACCAGAAAGGCTTGTCCTGATTCAATGTTAGTATTCCCTCCTGAATAACTACCTCCACCTGGAACAGCAAAGTATGTGGTTCCCATTGCTATGAATGTTTG
>JANNZE010000319.1:0-1890 GCA_031410455.1 Chitinophagaceae bacterium
CAAAATATAAACTAAGACTGCACTATCACTATGCCGGAAAGATATTTTTTAATCATTTACTTTTATTATCGTAATATTGCAATATTAATTTAAAATATGGGCGCTACTAAAACCGATCATTTTACAGACAAACAAAATAACATCGCTAACATGGCAAAGGCTATCGGGCACCCGGCACGTGTGGCAATACTAGAATACCTCATGAAAGTGGATACCTGCATCTGCGGTGATATCGTAAATGAAATACCACTTGCTCAACCTACTATTTCCCAGCACCTGAAAGAACTGAAAAACGCAGGAATCATCAAAGGTAATGTGGAAGGCAATAGCATGTGTTATTGCATCGACGAAAATACCATCGCCAGATTGCAGAAATACTTTGCAACTATTTCCCGGAAACTGGATAGAAAAAAATGTTGTTAATATAAAATCTTACATCATGGAAAATGCAGCACAATTAAAAGAGATCGTAAAACAGAAATACAGCGAGATCGCTTTGCAGGATAAAGAAACCAACCAATCTTCCTGCTGTGGCGCAGGTGGTTGTTCCACCGAAGTTTACAACATCATGAGTGATGATTATACTACGCTGGAAGGTTATCATGCCGATGCGGACCTTGGCCTCGGCTGCGGACTGCCTACACAATTTGCAAAAATTAAAAAAGGTGATACAGTTATCGACCTCGGCAGCGGTGCCGGTAATGATTGCTTTATTGCCAGGGCAGAAACCGGCGAAGACGGAAAGTTGATCGGTATCGATTTCACACCGGCCATGATCGAAAAGGCCAGAGAGAATGCTAAAAAACTCGGATTCTATAATGTAGAATTCCGCCAGGGTGACATCGAAAACATGCCTGTGAGTTCCAATGTGGCAGATGTGGTGGTGAGTAATTGCGTACTGAATTTAGTGCCTGATAAAAACAATGTATTCAAAGATATTTTCAGGGTTTTAAAACCGGGTGGACATTTCAGCATTTCCGATGTGGTGCTGGTGGGTGAATTACCGGATGCCTTGCGTAAGGATGCAGAGATGTATGCCGGATGCGTAGCGGGTGCTATTCAGAAAGAAACATATCTTGAACTGATAAAGCGGAATGGATTTTCAAACATCAGCATTCAAAAGGAAAAAGCTATTGATATTCCGAATGATATTCTGAAAATTTATTTATCGGAAGAGCAGATCATCCAATTTAAAAACGGGGCTACTGGAATATTTAGTATTACGGTGTATGCGGAGAAATCGAATAGTTGTTGCGGGACGGATTGCTGCAGCTAACACATTTATAAAAAAATATAAGAAATTTTTTGTGATCAGTGCTTCGGTGATCATACTTCAATTGTTGTTTGGGTTTGATCCGAAATTCTGTATCATCAACATTATTTGGTTATTCATGTAACATGCAACGGAAACGCATTTTAGTTTTATGTACAGGTAACAGTTGCCGCAGCCAGATGGCAGATGGGTATCTAAAGCATTTTGCGGGCGATAAGGCAGAAGTGTACAGCGCCGGGATTGAAACACATGGCGTAAACCCAAGGGCCGTTACCACCATGAAAGAAGACGGAATTGATATTTCGGAAAATACTTCCAATAACGTGGAGGAATACCGGAATATCAATTTCGATTTCGTGATTACAGTCTGCGATCATGCAAAGGAGAACTGCCCGTACTTTCCAACCAAAGCAAAACGTTTCAATCATAATTTTTCAGACCCGTCCAAGTTAACCGGAACTGATGATGAAATAAGAAATGCTTTTATTAAAATTAGAGACGAGATAAAGAATTATTGCAGGGAGTTTATAGAGAAGAATGTTATGTCCTGAAACATTTTTACCTCAAAAGCACTTCTAAAAACAGGTTACTCTAAGGTTGACAGATTACACTATGTT
>JANNZE010000320.1:0-2268 GCA_031410455.1 Chitinophagaceae bacterium
GTAATAAAAGCTGACAGTACAGAAAAGATGAGTATACCGGCGAGCACTATACTGATCGGTCCGCTGAAGGGGGATGTAAGGACTGGTGTCAATTTATCCATCAACATCAAGGTGGCAGGCAATCTTATATATCGTGTTTTCCAGGGCGACCGTCAGCTGACGTGGGGAAAGATCAAAACCGGGCGGTCAAATGTTACGCTTGCTTTGCCCGGAACAAATGATCTGGTACCCGGAAAATATGTTTTAAAGATGGAAATGGAGGATCAAAAACAGGAAATACCTTTTGAATTGAGATAATTTCGGTGTAAATGACAAGAATTCATAATTTTTTCTCTACTTTTGCACCCAATTAATAAAGAGATAAAACAACCGTTTTAAAAACAAAGAAATGCCGTATTTAACAAGCGAAAAAAAGTCGACCATTTTCACCAATTTCGGTGGTAAAGCCACAAATACAGGAAGTATTGAAGGTCAGATCGCACTTTTAACAGAAAGAATTAACCATATTTCATCTCATCTGAAAGGTAATAAAAAAGATTTTTCTTCTCAAAGAGGTCTGATGATGATGGTAGGTAAACGTAAGCGTTTATTAACTTATTTAAGCAAGCACGACCTTAGCGGATACAGAGGTTTGATTGAGAAATTAGGTCTCCGTAAATAATCTTACAAGAAATGTAAACCGAATCTATTCCCAACAGTTTTTTGCCGTTGGGAATTATTCTTTTTACCTAACATTCATCGTTTGCACTTAGTGCAGTCAAAATTCAGAATATGTCGCTGTTTCAAGCAAAATCAATAACATTCGATATAGGCGGTGGCCGTATGGTTACTATCGAAACCGGTAAAATGGCCCGCCAGGCAGATGGATCAGTTACCGTTCGCCAGGGAAATTGTATTTTATTAGCTACTGTTGTAGCCAATAAAGAACCTAAAGAAGGACAGAACTTTTTTCCATTGTCTGTAGATTACCAGGAAAAATTTGGTTCTGCAGGAAGGATCCCGGGATCGTTCTTTAAAAGAGAAGCCCGTTTAAATGATTATGAAATTCTTACATCAAGGCTGATCGACAGAGCACTCCGCCCGTTATTCCCGGAAGATTATCTGTGTGATGTACAGGTGTTGGTATCATTGATATCTTCTGATGATGAAGTAATGCCTGATTCACTGGCATGTCTTGCAGCATCAGCGGCTTTGGCCGTATCAGATATCCCTATCCAGGAGATCATTTCAGAAGTTCGAATCGCCAAACTCAATGGAAATTTCATTATAAATCCAACGCGTTCAGAATTAGCCGCTTCCGATATGGAATTCATCATTGCTGCCACTGATAAAAATATCATGATGGTGGAAGGGGAAGCAAAAGAGTGCCAGGAAGAAGATCTGATCAAATCGATCGAAATAGCACATGAAGCAATTAAAATTCAGGTGAAAGCACAAAGAGAGCTGCGTGAAAAAGCAGGGATCAAATCTGTAAGAGAATATAAAAAACCTTACCGCAATGAAGAACTGAATGAAAAGATCATAGCGTTCGCAAAAGATAAAATGCATACCATCGCTGCAGCTGCCACTGGCAAACATGAACGCAGCGATGCATTCAAAGCTTTACATGAAGAAGTGGTGGCTCATTTGGGTGAATTACCGGATGAGGATAAGAAACTGATTGGGTATTATACAGGCGAGTTGCAGTATAACGTGGTTAGGGATATGATATTGAATGAAGGTGTTCGTTTAGACGGCCGTAAAACAAGTGAAATCCGTCCATTGGAAATGGAGACTGATATTTTGCCAACACCGCACGGTTCAGCCTTATTCACAAGAGGTGAAACTCAGTCTCTTACAACAGTTACTTTAGGAACTCCTTTAGATGAATTGCTGGTGGAAAGTGCACACAAATCTGATTATACAAAATTCATATTACATTATAATTTCCCTCCTTTTTCAACCGGAGAAGTGAAAATGATGAGAGGTGTAGGAAGAAGGGAAGTTGGTCATGGTAACCTTGCCATGCGCAGTCTCAGGAAAATGATGCCGGGTTCTGAATATCCTTATACTGTTCGCGTGGTAAGTGATATCCTGGAATCTAATGGTTCTTCTTCAATGGCTACCGTTTGTGCAGGTTCACTTGCCCTGATGGATGCAGGTGTTCCGCAGAAAAAACATTTGAGCGGTGTAGCAATGGGCCTTATCAAGAAAGGCGACCAGTTTGCTGTATTGACTGATATCCTGGGTGATGAAGATCATTTAGGTGATATGGATTTTAAAGTAACC
>JANNZE010000321.1:0-7741 GCA_031410455.1 Chitinophagaceae bacterium
GGAATTGGATGATCGAAATGAATATTCCGGTTTGTAATGCAAAAATTGCCAATTCATTTTTAGAAGGTAAAGAATTTGCGCAGCAGATCGGGTTTCCACTCGTTATACGTCCTTCTTTCACATTAGGCGGTACCGGTGGTGGAATTGTTTTCAAAAAAGAAGAACTGGATGAAGCATTGAACCAGGGTTTAACAGCTTCTCCGATTCACGAAGTGCTGGTGGAAAAGGCAGTGTTGGGCTGGAAGGAATTTGAACTGGAATTATTAAGGGACGATAAAGACAATGTGGTGATCATCTGCACCGTGGAAAATTTTGATCCCATGGGCGTACATACCGGCGATAGTATTACGGTAGCACCTGCTATGACGTTAAGCGATACTTCCATGCAACTGATGCGCAATACTGCGATAAGGATGATGCGGAACCTCGGAAATTTTGCAGGCGGATGCAATGTACAGTTTGCCATCAATCCTCAGACAGAAGAGATCATTGTGGTAGAGATCAATCCAAGAGTAAGCCGTTCTTCAGCACTGGCGAGTAAAGCCACCGGATATCCCATCGCAAAAATTGCCACTAAACTTGCATTGGGATATACGCTTGATGAATTAAAAAACCAAATCACTCAAACCACCTCGGCTTATTTTGAGCCGGCACTCGATTATGTGATCGTAAAAATACCGCGTTGGAATTTTGATAAATTCAAAGGTGCAAATGATACACTGGGTTTTCAGATGAAAAGTGTGGGAGAGGTAATGGCCATTGGCAGAAGTTTTCCGGAAGCGATACAAAAAGCCTGTCAGAGCCTCGAAAATGAAGCAGTTGGTTTGGGTTATTATGGAAAGAACCTGATGCGGTCAGAAGAATTACTGGAATATATCAAGATACCCAAGTGGGACAGGTTATTCAGAATAAAGGATGCATTAATGGCCGGCGTGAGTGTAAACAGGATCTGCGAAAATACAGGGATCGACCGCTGGTTTATTTTTCAGATCCAGAAGATCTGTGAAGTGGAAAAGAAAATTGCTGATCACAACGTGTCCACATTGCCGAAAGAATTACTGCAGGAAGCGAAGATCATGGGTTTCAGTGATGAGCAGATCGTACGCATCATGAAAGACGGAACGGAAGATGAGATGTATGAAATACGGAAAGCCAATAATTTGCTGCGTTGTTATAAAATGGTGGATACCTGCAGTGCCGAGTTTGAAGCAAAGACACCTTATTTCTATTCAACGTTTGAACATCTCAGTACAAACCATTCATTGATCAATAATGAATCGGTTGCCTCGGATAAAAGAAAAATAATTGTACTGGGAAGTGGTCCTAACCGCATCGGACAAGGAATTGAATTTGATTATTGCTGTGTGCATGGATTGCTCGCTATAAAAGAATGTGGTTATGAAGCGATCATGGTGAATTGTAATCCTGAAACGGTTTCCACAGATTTTGATATTGCTGATAAATTATATTTTGAGCCGGTCTTCTGGGAACATCTCTGGGAAATAGTAGAACTTGAAAAACCGGAAGGAGTGATCGTTCAGCTCGGCGGGCAAACTGCATTGAAACTCGCCCGTCGTTTACATGAAAAAGGCATTAAGATCATAGGTACTTCTTTCGATAATATGGATATTGCAGAAGACCGCGGCCGTTTCAGTGATATGCTCAAATCACTGGAAATTCCTTATCCGAGATATGGCACAGCATACACAACCGATGATGCCATTGAAGTAGCAAAAACAGTAGGTTATCCTGTTTTGGTAAGGCCAAGCTATGTGCTGGGTGGACAACGAATGCGTATTGTTCTGAATGATGAAGAACTTGAAAAAGGTGTGTTGAGTTTACTGAAACATCTTCCCGGAAATAAAATACTGATCGATCATTTTTTAGACCGCTGCCAGGAAGCCGAGATCGATGCGATTTTTGATGGTGATGATTTTCATGTGATGGGATTGATGGAACATATTGAGCCTGCAGGAATTCACAGTGGCGACAGCAATGCCGTATTGCCTCAGTTCAATTTATCTCCGCTGATAGTAGCCAGCATGGAAGAGTATGCAGAAAAGATTGCCCGTGCATTGAATATTAGAGGACTGATCAATATCCAGTTCGCCATTAAAGATGGACATGTGTTTGTGATAGAAGCCAATCCGCGGGCATCCCGAACAACACCATTCATTGCCAAGGCATATGGTATTCCTTATCTGAATATCGCAACCAGAATAATGCTGGGCGAAGCAAAACTGAAAGAGTTTACATTTGATAAAACACTCACTGGGTTTGCCATCAAGGAACCGGTGTTTTCTTTTAATAAATTTCCGGGCGTGAATAAGGAGCTGGGCCCGGAAATGAAAAGCACAGGTGAAGCGATCCGTTTTATAAAAGATCTGAGAGATCCTTATTTCCGCCAGTTGTACAAAGAAAGAAGTATGCATTTAAGTAAATAATTATTTACTTCCCTTTACAAATGCTTTAAATTATCCGGGCATATCAGGTGCATATAAATTAGCACATGTACGCGAATCTGCCTGCCTGGAAACAATCTCCTTTTATCAGGATCATCCCTCCATTCATCCTGGGGATTGCATTGCATTGGTATGTATCTTTTTCTTTGCCATTTATCATTACAGGTTTACTGATACTACTCTCACTGGTGTTTTCATTTTCGTATCTGCCGGTACATAAACAATTCCGCGTCCGGTTTATAATGGGTGGTGCAATGTTATGCCTGATCTTTTCATTCGGAATGCTGATCAGTTATATGGGAAATATTCAGAATGAAACAAACTGGTATGGGCATCATCTTAAAAAAGGCGAACGTTTTTTATTGCGGTTGAGTGAACACCCTGTTGAAAAAAATAAATCGTGGAAATGCGTTGCAGAAACGGAAGCCATCTTTGGTAAGCATATTCGAAAGTTAACTGGAAGGATCGTTGTGTATTTTCAAAAATCTGATTCTTTTTCTCTGAAATATGGTGACAAAATACTCGTTGGTGCAGATGCCGTATCCATTACAAATTCCGGAAACCCGGGTGCATTCGATTATAAAAGGTATATGAAACTGCATGGTTTATTTCACCAGGTTTATGTACCGAAAAATAAATATGTATGTTATGGACATTCGCCTTCTTTATTCCAGGCATTCATTTATGATGTACGGGATCGTGCTTTAAAAATTCTGCAGGAAAACATAAAAGGGAAAGACAATATTGCAGTTGCAGAAGCATTAATCATAGGGTTCAGAGAGGAACTGGATAAAGACCTTGTTCAGGCATATAGTAATGCCGGTGTGGTACATATCATTTCTATTTCCGGTTTGCATCTTGGCCTGGTATATATTCTGCTGAACTGGGTATTGTCTGTATTGCCATTCATTAAGCGAAAAAAAATCATTCAATGGCTTTTGATCATTCTTGCATTGTGGTTATTCGCTTTTGTAACGGGATGTTCTCCATCTGCTCTAAGAAGTGCGGTGATGTTTTCATTTATCATTACTGGTAAAACATTTTTTAAACAGCATTCCACGTATAATGCATTGTGTAGTTCGGCGTTTATTTTATTATGCATTGATCCCGGTTATTTATGGGATGTAGGTTTCCAGTTAAGTTATGTGGCCGTGTTTGGAATTGTATGGTTGCAAAAACCCATTCAAAAATTATTTTATTTCAAAAATAAATACCTGCAAAAGTTATGGGCAATTTTATCGGTCACGATAGCCGCACAACTGATCACATCTCCATTGTGCATTTATTATTTTCACCAGTTTCCTAATTTATTTCTGTTCACCAACCTGGTAGCAGTGCCTGCTTCTACCGGCATTTTATTCGGTGGTATTTTATTGTTTTGCGTTGCTCCTATTTCATCACTGGCTTCCATAACAGGCTTATGTATCGGGTATCTGATCAGCTTTATGAATACATTCATTGTATCACTGAATAAATTTCCATATTCTGTAACAGATCATTTACAATTGTCGGTTTTATCTATGTGGATGTTCTACGGTTTCATTGTATGTACCGCACTTGCTTTATTGTATGAGCAGCGAAAAATGTGGATATTATCGGTTGCTTGTTTTCTGGTATTTGCAATAGACTGTTCTCTGAGAAATATATCAGATCGCAGGCAACGTAAAATGATCGTCTATAATATCCCAAAAATTTCCTCCCTGCATTTCATCAGCGGAAAACATGCTGTGTTATTTGCAGATTCATCTTTGGTTATGCCTGGTATACTTTTTAATTTTCATATACAACCATCAGAAATTGTAAACGGAATTGAATCCACTCTAAAGAAACCGTTCAGCAGAAACGAAATTTATTTATTTAATAATAAATTAATACTGCATATCAATGCGCCCTTAAAAATATCAAAATCAATGAGGGCAGACCTGGTCATATTATCAAACAATGTTCGCTTGTCAGTGGAAGATATTAGAGTTTTCCAACCATCGCTAATCATTTTTGACGCTTCTAACAGTTTGTGGAAAATTGAACAATGGAAGAGAGCCTGCGAAAAGTTACATTTGCCCTACTATTCAGTTCCATCTTCAGGAGCATATATTTTAGATCAGTAAATATTGCCGTATGCCATTGAGTAAAAAAATCCAGTCTGCGCTTATCTCTGTTTATTACAAAGATGGCCTGGATGAGATCGTACATGAATTGCATAACAATAATGTGATCATTTACAGTACCGGTGGCACACAGCAATTTCTAAAAGAAAGAAATATTCCTTGTGTCGAAGTGGAATCATTAACAGGATTTCCTTCCATTCTAGGCGGTAGAGTTAAAACATTACATCCTGCTGTTTTCGGAGGTATACTGGGTAAACGGGAGGATGCATCGCACAGCGAACAAATGAAAACATTTGGTATTCCCGAAATAGACCTGGTGATTGTTGATCTGTATCCGTTTGAAGAAACAATACGATCAACTTCCGTTGAAGAGCAGATCATAGAGAAAATTGATATTGGCGGTCCGTCCATGATTCGTGCCGCTGCAAAAAATTATAAAGATGTACTGGTTGTGGGGTCTAAAGATCTATATGATTCGCTACTGCATATTGTAAAAGATCAGCAATGTTTTTCAACCATAGACCAGCGGAGGGAGTTTGCTGCAAACGCTTTTCATGTATGCAGCAGTTATGATAATGCAATCTCCAATTATTTCAGCGGGATGCATTTTCAAAGCATGTATTCTTTTCCTGCTGTATCATTGCGGTATGGTGAAAATCCACATCAGAAGGCATTCTTTTATGGCGATCTACATGCATTGTTCGATCAGGTGCATGGTAAAGCATTATCCTATAATAATATGGTAGATGCAGAAGCGGCACTTCAATTGCTGAACGATTTCAAAGGAGAATCAGATGCTGTTTTTGCTATCATCAAACATACCAATGTATGTGGAATTGCAAAACGCCTTTCACTTAAAGATGCGTGGACAGATGCACTTGCGGGAGATCCTGAGAGTGCATTTGGCGGTGTACTGATCTGTAATAAAATGGTGGATACAGAAACTGCTGTTTTAATAAATGAATTATTTATTGAATTTTTGTTCGCACCCGGTTTCGAAAATGAAGCACTGGATATTCTTTGTTCTAAAAAGAACAGGATATTATTAATTCAAAAAGAATTTCCGGTTAATCCGCAAATGCAAAAATCAGTTTTGAATGGAGTGCTGGTGCAGGACCATGATAATGTTAATTTTGAAAAATGGAATGAGGTGGGAGGGAGAATAAGTACTGATCAAGAAAGAGAAGATCTTGTTTTCGCGAACATCATCTGCAAACATTTAAAAAGCAATGCCATTGCATTGGTAAAAAATAAACAACTGATCGGTAAAGGTTGTGGGCAAACCAGTCGCATTGATGCACTGCGCCAGGCCATTAACAAAGCACATCAGTTTGGTCATGTTATCAAAAATGCAGTTATGGCCAGTGATGCTTTTTTTCCATTTGATGATTGTGTAAAAATATCTTTTGAAAATGGAATCAGCGCTTTTATTCAGCCCGGTGGTTCGGTGAGGGATAAAGACAGTATTGATTTTTGTGTTGAAAAAAAACTGGCAATGGTTTTGACCGGTACAAGGCATTTCAAACATTAGAATGGGAACATCTTCAAAAGGCAAAGGCTATTTCGCATTGTTTCTTACAAGCACGCTTTGGGGAACTACGTGGATTGTAAGTAAGATCGGGATCAGAGATATTCCTGCTTTGCAGATGTCTTCACTACGACAATTCATTGCAGGCGGATGTTTTGTTTTGTTTTTCATGTTGTATAAAAAACTGGAATGGCCATCCCGGAAACAATGGCAATGGCTGTTGATGATGGCCGTTCTGATGTTTGTGATCGCCAACGGATTAAGCACATTGAGTTTAAAATATATTTCTGCAGGATTAGGAGCATTGATCGGCGCATTGTATCCATTGAGTGTGGTACTTATCCAGCGTTTTATTTTTAAGGCAGAAAAAATAAGCATCATAACATTAGTCGGTTGCTTTTTAGGAATTGCAGGAATAGGAATTGTGTTTTATGAAAATGCTTTCCATCATTCCGGCAATAATTTTATTATGGGTGTTGTTTTGTCATTGATCGCAATGCTTGCCTGGAGTTTTGGAACAGTGTTCATCTCCCGTAATAAGATGCAGATGAATCCTTATTATGCTACCGGATGGCAGATGCTGATCAGTTCAGCGATACTTATGGTGGTATCGTATTTTGTTTCTCCTTTGGTTCCGCTGAAAGAGATCACATTCAAAGCGTGGGCCTCCATATTATACCTTGTTTTTTTTGGATCGATCGTAACATTCGTGGCTTTTATATATTCCATGAAACATTTGAAACCGGCCATTGCCTCCTTATATGCTTATATCAATCCGCTCATCGCTTTGGCAGCAGCAGCGGTGATACTCCATGAAAAATTAAACATGAATATCATCTGGGGAGCCCTGGTTACGCTGGCAGGTGTATTCCTTGTGAATTACAGTCTTAAAAATAAACGGAAAGCTATTGTTGAAAATGAGATGTAAATTTATGATACATCTCTTTCCATCCTTTGAATGCCCGATCGGTGCCTAAAAAATTATTGTGGAAGATCGTAATGAGATGACCATTGTTTTTTTTGCAGATCTCTGAATAAAACTTCAATTCTTCGTAAGATGTTTTTGCAGACTGATGTTGTTCGTAAAAACTGTTAGCATCCATAAAACAAAAAGGATGAATCCGTAAACCTGTTGTTTTATCTTCATGAAGGTCATACCAGGTAAATGAATGTGCAACAGATGCACGGAATCCATTGATACTCCCATAACCCATGCTGTAATCATCAGTAATGCCGGCCTCTGAAAGATGGCGATAGGTATCCGGTAATGATAATTTTATATAATGTTGCCTTGATGAATATATTTTCTTGCCTGCAATTTTTTCAAGTTTTTATTTTTCTGCCAGTATAAGTTCCGGCTCATCAAAACTTTGCCAGGAAGGATGAATGCCTAATCTATATTTTGAGTGTGCTCTGATGAGATCCTGCATACTCTCATTATCCGGAGAAATATTTTTATCATATTTACCGGGCCTTTTTGCCAACAGGAAAAAATACACCGGAGATAAATGATTTTGCTGATGCAGCTGATGTAATGCTTCATACACATCAAAGGGATCTTTTTCTGATTGAGCTGAAGAGCGACAAAAGGATTATTGAGAAGATGGTTTTTAGGTTCATTTTTGTTAAAATTTTTAAAATCA
>JANNZE010000322.1:0-2251 GCA_031410455.1 Chitinophagaceae bacterium
GGTCATCTTCCACGTCCTTTCGGTGTGTTCTATGAAACAGAGCGTGCCTGTTATGAAGACATCATGCGCCTGCAGATAGAAGAAGCCATCGCCACCAAAGGCGCAGGCAACCTGGATGCGCTGCTCAAAGGAAAAGAGACGTGGACGATCCTTTAATTAAGACAGTATCTTCTTCTCCAGTAATTTTTCTGCTATCTGTACTGCATTGGTAGCAGCGCCTTTGCGTAAATTATCACTTACGATCCAGCAGTTGAGTGTTTTAGGCTGACTTTCATCACGCCTGATGCGGCCTACAAACGTGTCATCTTTATCATGAGCGGTGAGTGGCATCGGGTAAATGAAATTGTCAACATCATCTTTCAACACCACTCCCGGCGTATGGGCCAATAATTTTTTTACATCAAGGATATCGAAATCATTTTCAAATTCTATGTTCACACTTTCGCTGTGTCCGCCAATCGTTGGAATACGAACACAGGTGGCTGTTAAGTTGATGGAATCATCGCCCATGATCTTACGGGTTTCATTCACCATTTTCATTTCCTCCTTGGTATAACCATTCGGCTGAAACACATCGATGTGCGGAATGGCATTCATATCAATCGGGTATTTATAAGCCATTTCTCCGGACACCCCTTTACGTTCATTCATCAGTTGCATAACGGCCTTAACACCAGTGCCGGTAACACTCTGGTAAGTACTTACCACTACCCGCCTGATCTTATATTTATCATGTAAAGGTTTCAGCACCAGTACCATTTGAATGGTAGAGCAATTGGGGTTGGCGATGATCTTATCTGATGCCTGTAATTCATTGCCATTCACTTCAGGTACTATCAATTTTTTTCCGGTGTCCATTCTCCAGGCGCTGGAATTATCAATTACTGTAATGCCCGCTTCTGCAAACTTTGGTGCCCATTCGAGAGAGGTGGACCCACCGGCAGAAAAAATAGCAACAGCAGGCTTTGCATCAATAGCTGCCTGCATACCTATTATGCTGTATTCTTTATTTTTAAAGGAGATCTTTTTACCAACCGACCTTTCTGAAGCAACGGGTAACAATTCTGTTACAGGAAAATTTCTTTCTTCCAGCACCTGTAACATTTTGGTTCCTACCAAACCTGTAGCGCCAACAACTGCAACTTTCATATTAAATAAATGATAAGTATCAAAAATAACCGAAATTTCAATCCACATTGCAGCAGCAAAAATTAAAATGCTATCTTTAAGAACATGCTTTTTTTATGATAAGATCTTTACTCAGTTTCCTGATTCTGTTCTGTATTTGCAATCACGGCTTTTCTCAGTTCAACGATAATTTCAATGATGGTAATTTTACAACCAATCCTGTATGGACAGGCAATACGGCCGACTGGACGGTGAATCCTTCTTTGCAATTGCAAAGTAATAATACCACAACGAGCAGTAACTTTTATTTAAGTACGCCGAATACGCTTGCCACTTCCGCTCAGTGGGATTTTTACTCTCAGTTAACTTTTAATCCTTCCGGAGCCAACTATACGGATGTTTATTTAACCGCATCTGCTGCTGATATTTCCCTGGCAACCACCACCGGTTATTTTGTAAGGATCGGAAATACCGATGATGAAATCAGTTTATACAGGAAAGATGCAACCGGCGTTGCTGTAAAGATCATCGACGGCGCCAATACCATTCTGAATACTTCCAATAATGTAATGAAGATACGCGTGGTAAGAAATTCAGCCAATCTCTGGATATTGTCACGTGACCTTACAGGAACAGGAAACTCGTATATAACAGAAGGCTCCGTTACAGATGCTACCTATACAACGTCATCGTATTTTGGAATCCTGGTTCGCCAAAGTACGGCCTCATTTTTTCAGCGCCATTTTTTTGATGATATATCAGTACAAACGTATGTTCCGGATGTTGTGCCGCCGGCTATCGTTTCAGTTACCGCCATCGATGCCAGTACATTGGATGTTTTATTCAATGAAGCGGTTGATCCTGTTAGCAGCCAGGCGCCCGCCAATTATAACGTAAGCGGTGGCATTGGTTTTCCGGTTACAGCCGTTATCAATGTCAATAATCCTTCAATGGTGAGGTTGACCTTTGCAAATGCTTTTCCCAACAGAACAACATTAACGCTTACGGTTAATGGCGTAAATGATATTGCCGGTAATACGTTGAATAACGGAACCGCAACGTTTGCATTTTTTACACCCGATCCGTATGATGTGGTGATAGATGAGATCATGGCTGATCCTAC
>JANNZE010000323.1:0-8918 GCA_031410455.1 Chitinophagaceae bacterium
TATCCTTACTTATTATTCTACCAGGAATATTACAGGGTTTTGAGATACGGTATTTCAGAAGGAGCCGTTGCTTTATCAGGTAATGTAGCCGGTCTTTTTGTACAAAAATCTACTCAGCCAAAATTAGCAGCTGATGAAAAACTTGAAGATAAAAAGGATAGTGTAGTATCTGTAAAAGTAAATGATGACAACAAAATACAGATCCGTAAAAATTTTAATGAAACCGCATTCTTTTATCCTGATCTGCATACTGACAGTGTTGGCAATGTATCTTTTACATTCACCATACCGGAAGCTCTTACAAAATGGAAAATGATGACGCTGGCACATACCCGCGACCTTGCATCTTCCTATGATGAAAGAACGGTGATCACCCAAAAAGAAATGATGGTTCAGCCCAATATGCCAAGGTTCATCCGCCAGGGCGATAAGGCAGAATTTCCTGTGAAGATCGTAAACGTTACGAGCAGAGAAATTACTGGTACAGTACAATTGGAATTATTTGATGCGGCCACCAATAAACCGGTTGACGGGTGGATGAAAAACATTTTTCCTGTTCAATATTTCACAGCAGATGCCAATGGCAGTATGTCCGTTGTTTTTCCTGTAGAAATTCCGATCGGCTTTACTTCAGTCCTCGGCTACCGTATCAAAGCCATAACCAACGACAAACAATTCAGCGACGGGGAAGAAAATGCAATTCCGGTGCTCACCAACCGTTTGCTGGTAACAGAATCAATGCCGCTTAATCTTAGGAATACCAACAAAAAAGATTTTCGATTTGATAAACTGATCAATAGCGGCAATTCCGGAACGTTGACGCATCAGTCACTTACCGTTGAATACACAACCAATCCCTTGTGGCTGGTAGTACAGGCTCTGCCTTATCTTTCCAAAGGAGATAACGAATCGGCTGATGATTATTTTTACCGTATTTATGCCAATTCCCTCGCCTCTTATATTTTAAAAAATGCACCTTCCATTAAAAATATTTTTGACAAATGGCGCATCAGCGACACTTCCGCTCTCCTATCTAACCTTTCTAAAAACCAGGAACTGAAATCGGTCTTACTGGAAGAAACACCATGGGTTTTTGATGCAGAAAATGAAACGCAGCAAAAGAAAAATATTCTTTTATTATTTGACCTGGTGCAGATCTCAAAACAAAATAAGGATGCCATTAGCAGCCTTAAAGAACTTCAGTTACCCAATGGAGCATTCCCTTGGTTCAAAGGCGGAAGAGATGACCGCTATATTACACAATCCATTATCACAGGCTTAGGCAAACTCAAATACCTGGATGCATTAACTGCTTCGCCAGAACTGCAGAAAATAATCTCATCAGCGTTGCCATATTTAGATAAAAAAATAAAAGAGGATTATGACAACCTGAAAAAAACAAAAACCAAACTGAATAAAAATAATTTATCGCAACTTGCTGTTCAGTATTTGTACATGCGGAGTTTCTTTGATGAAATAATTCCAGGAGAAACAAAGCCCGCATTTGATTATTACACACAACAAAGTAAGCAATACTGGCTTTCGCAAAATAAAATGATGCAGGCCATGATAGCTGTCGCATCCACCAGAAGAGCATCAACAGCCATAGCAAAAACAATCATTCGTTCTTTAAAAGAACACGCCATTGTAAATGAAGAGATGGGAATGTTTTATAAAGAATGGGAAAACTACGGCTATTACTGGTACCAGAGCCCTGTGGAATCGCAGGCAATGATCATAGAAGCATTTGAAGAAGTAGATAAAAATCCTTCCACACTGAATGATCTCCGCACATGGCTCATCAAACAAAAGCAAACACAAAACTGGAAAAGTTCAAAAGCAACAGCAGATGCTACCTATGCCATCCTCATCAGTAATGGCAAACAAAATGAAAAATTAGATCAGCAACCGCATATCAGCATTCAACTCGGTAAAGAGAGGATTTCTGATATGGCTGAAAAAACAGAAGCAGGCACAGGCTATTTCAAAAAAACAATCGCTGCAGATAAGATAGATCCTTCCATGGGAAATATACAGTTAATCTCAGACCAGCCCGCGAACGGAATGCCTTCATGGGGCGCTGTTTACTGGCAGTATTTTGAAGACATGGATAAGATCACCACAGCATCCACTCCGCTTCAGCTAACCAAAAAGATATTCATAGAAAAAAATACAAATTATGGCCCTGTTTTAACGGAAGTTAAAGATGGTGATGAAATGCAGATCGGCGACAAAGTAAAGATCAGGATAGAATTACGTGTTGACAGAAATATGGAATACCTGCATATGAAAGATATGAGAAGCGCCGCTATCGAACCGGTGAATGTGATCAGCGGATATAAATACCAGGACGGGCTCTCCTATTATGAAACTACTAAAGATGCATCCACCAATTTCTTCTTCAACTGGCTACCACGCGGAACATATGTTTTTGAATATCCGTTATTCATAACACAGGCCGGCAATTACAGCAATGGCATCACCACCATACAATGCCTGTATGCACCGGAGTTCAGCAGCCATAGCAATGGAACCAGGATAAACATTGCTGCTAAAAAATAAACAGAAAATAATTTTTATGTGACACAACTGCTATAAATTAGGCGCATAAATATTTTGAATGAACAGCCAGAAGCAAATGCTTAACACCGACCTTGATCCGTTTCCTCTGAAACTGGAAAACACCAGTGACATCGAAGGTAATTTTACCATACCGTTGCGCTACCGCCGCATGGAAAACCTGCACATTTTATTCTGGCTTTTAAAAGACATCAGCTGGTGTATGATCTGGCGTCCGCTGGGCATCGCAATGATTTTCCCAACCTTAATTTTTGCAGTCATCATCACCATACGCACCAGGCATTTTATCAGCGAATTTTACCACAACCTCGCCGTTGTCTGCTGGATCATTGCCAATTCCTACTGGATGGTAAGCGAGTTCCTGGTATTCGACAGCAACCCGATAAATTTTTACGATTACAGTTATAAAGACCTTGCGATCATTCCATTTTCACTCGGTATTTTATTGCTGGCGTATTTTTATTTCTGGCTGCGCCCGCGTAATAAGAACCAGGTAGAAACGATGTAACACATTCATATAATCGGTTATCTTTGCCGCTTTAAATGCAGGTTTTGTGCACCAGCTGCAGTTATTCGGGCAGCATCGTTGTGTCACTCACTTGTACAGCATCTCATTAATCATCTTTTATGTACAGAACGCATACATGCGGCGACCTGAGAATGGCCGACGCAAGCAAACAGATTACTTTGGCCGGGTGGGTTCAGACAGTCCGGAAATTCGGCAGCATCACTTTTGTGGATCTTCGTGACCGGTATGGCATCACGCAATTACTATTTGCAGAAAATCTGAATCACCTGCTGGACACAAATCCACTTGGACGCGAATTTGTTTTGCAGGTAAATGGCGTTGTAAATGAAAGAAGCAATAAGAATGCAAACATCCCTACTGGTGAAATAGAGATCGCTGTATCAGATTTTACCATCCTGAATAAATCCATCACACCTCCTTTTACCATCCAGGATGATACAGATGGCGGTGATGACCTCAGGATGAAATATCGTTTCCTTGATTTGAGAAGACAGGCCGTAAAAAAGAATATTGAATTGCGGTATGCCGTAAACCGCAGTGCAAGAAATTATTTGCACAACCAGCAGTTCATGGATATTGAAACACCTTTCTTAATTAAATCCACACCAGAAGGAGCAAGGGATTTTGTGGTGCCTTCCAGGATGAATGAAGGACAGTTCTACGCATTGCCGCAGTCGCCGCAAACATTCAAACAATTATTGATGGTGAGCGGTTACGACCGTTATTACCAGATCGTAAAATGTTTCCGTGATGAAGATCTTCGTGCAGACCGTCAGCCTGAATTTACCCAGATAGATTGTGAAATGGCATTTGTTGAACAGGAAGATATTTTATCGATGTTCGAAGGAATGATCCGCCAGATTTTCAAAGATGTAAAAGGAATAGAATATACAGAAACTATAGACCGTATGACGTGGGAAGATGCCATGTGGATGTATGGAAATGATAAACCCGATATTCGTTTCGATATAAAATTATGCAACCTTAAATTCCCTGCACACACACATCTCCACAGAGAAAATATTGCTGATCTTATTAATGGTGTTGATTTTAAAGTTTTTGACGAAGCAGAAACCGTTATTGCTATTGCTGTACCGGGATGTGTTGAATATACCCGCAAACAAACCGACGAATTAACAGAGTGGGTAAAACGTCCCCAGATTGGAATGAAAGGGCTGGTTTTCATTAAATGCAATAAAGATGGCACATTCAAAAGCAGTGTAGATAAATTTTATGGGGAAGATAGATTAAAGGCCATTGCATTTGCTGTTCATGCAAAACCGGGTGATCTTATTCTATTATTAGCGGGTGCAGAAGAAAAAACACGTAAAGCAGCGAGTGATCTGCGTATGTATATGGCTGATAAATGCGGCTTAAGAAAAGCAGATCAGTACAAACTTTTATGGGTGCTCGATTTTCCATTATTTGAATATGATGAAGAGGGAAACCGCTGGGTAGCCAGGCATCATCCGTTCACTTCTCCGAAACCGGATCAGATAGAAAAAATGATCGGCAATGATCCCGTTATTAAAAATGCAGCTGACTATCTGAAACATCCATATGCTTCCATCAAAGCAAATGCTTATGATATGGTGCTGAATGGTAATGAGATCGGCGGTGGCTCCATCAGAATACACCAGAGGGAATTACAGCAGAAAATGTTTGCAGCCCTGGGAATGAATGAAGAAGAACAACAACATAAATTCGGATTTTTATTAGGTGCCTTCGAATATGGTGCGCCGCCACACGGTGGAATTGCATTCGGCTTCGACCGTTTATGTGCATTGCTAGGTGGCAGTGAAAGTATCCGCGACTTTATTGCATTTCCTAAAAACAACTCCGGCAGGGATGTGATGCTGGATGCACCCGCTTCTATTGATGATAAACAACTGGATGAACTGTCAATTAAGTTGAATGTAAAAAATTAATTGAATGTTTTGAATGTTGAGTGTTGAATATTTGTATAGACCCTGATGCAATGGTTCGTGACCTCACTAACCATTGTTAAAATATACGCAAACATATTTTTTTAAAACTTGCTTATTCAACACCTTGGATAGTGAAGATACAAACCAAGGAATTTGTTTCATGAACTGGTGCAATGGTTCATGGCTTCACGAACCATTGATTTAATTAATAGGATTTTTGTTAAGAAACGAAACTTTGTATCCCCATTTAAAAATTCCTTGTTAACTTAACATCATGCGTAAACTCATCACTCTTCTCTCCATAACTGTCGTTTTATTTTCCTGTAAAAAAAATGACACCGTTCAGCCATTTGTACTGGAAGCCAAAACAATGCTGAATGTTTCTTATGGCAATGATCCACTACAAAAACTGGATGTATATCTTCCAGCAGACAGAAGTACTGCAACTACTAAAGTGATCATTCTGATCCATGGAGGAGCATGGTCTTCCGGAGATAAATCTGCATCCAATCCATTTGTGGATACATTAAAAAGGCGTTTACCTTCTTACGCCATTATCAATATAAATTATAGGTTATCAAACGGCGTAACTAATCTGTTCCCCACGCAGGAACAGGATGTAAGCACCGCTGTTAACTTTGTCTATTCCAAAAGGAGCGAATATCTCGTATCGGATAAATTTGTTCTGGCAGGTGAAAGTGCCGGTGGCCATTTATCATTATTACAGGCATATAAAAATAGTACGCCTGTAAAAATAAAAGCAGTGGTATCATTTTTTGGTCCTACTGACCTTACAGCTATGTACAATAATTACATCAACACCTCTAATACTACACTGGCATCGGGTTTAGCCCAGGTAGTCGGCGCAACGCCCACAACAAATGCGGCAATATATACCAGTTCCAGCCCTTCTAATTATTTGCCAGGTGCCGTACCCACCATATTTTTTCATGGCTCCAGTGATCCGCTCGTTTCACCTTCACAATCATCAAACATTTACCAGGCATTGTTATCTGCCAACATTGCAACTTCCTATACATTGTATCCGGGATTAGGTCATGGTGATGACTGGACGGCTGCAACATTTGATGATGCGTTTAATAAAATAACCATCTTCCTGAATGCAAATGTTCAGTAAAATAGGTTTTGCATTTTTATTATTGGTATGCTTTCGCATGCAGGCACAAACCGTTTTTAAAGAAACTACGGAAGCCAGGCGGGAGAAATTATATACTTATTTAATTTCCATTATTAACAAAAACCTGGCAGCACCATTAGACAGTGCACATGAGGAATCGTGGGCAGAAGCATTTTCGCCACTTCAGTTATTACAAAAACACGATTCATTCACGGATGCCAGAATCAATTACGCTGTTCACCAGATCAGTTCCCGCTCAAACGATTTTCAATATGCCTTACTGGAATTGTTGTATGCCAATTACCCAATGGTTTACAAAAAGGAGATCAGGAAATATTTGCTGAACGTTAAAGATGTAAAATGTTTTGCACTGGCAGCAGAATATTATAATTATTGCGACAGTTCTGCTGCAACAAAAAAATGGCTGTCCTATTTATTTAAAAATAAACGCCTTGTTAAACCCGATGCTTTTTTTACAGAAGCAGAATTTCATATACTGGGAAATAAAAACTTTATCCGAAACTATTCATCATTTACAGATAAAAATTATTTGCCCAAAAACGTCCTGCTCATTTCCTTTCAAAGGAAGAACCGGAATTATCCCGGTTTGATCATTGCCAGGGATACTTCCGGGAATTTTGTCACAGATTCTGCCGGCCATTTATGGTATACGCAACAACTGGCCAGGAGCATCAGCGGACTTCCTTATTATTTTACCGGAGGAAATACGCCTCAGGGTTTGTAC
Organism: Chitinophagaceae bacterium; assembly: GCA_031410455.1. GTDB lineage: Bacteria > Bacteroidota > Bacteroidia > Chitinophagales > Chitinophagaceae > Ferruginibacter. The sequence goes on from JANNZE010000323.1 coordinate 6,921, forward strand.
AGGATGGATGGCTACGGGTTTTCGAAAAGTACATTCATTGGTCCTTCCAAAAACATTCAGATGACCATGCCTTTTGAAAAAAATGCAGCTCATTTTATAAAAGATTCCTTATGGAAGAATGTTACTATGACCATTCAAATGTATAATTCATTACTTCCGCCAACTACAGTACACAGCACTTCTTTTTCAGAATCATTTTATGCGGGAATGCTCGGCCGTAATGAGATCATAGCACATGGCACAGCAGTTGACATCAACTGGTACACGGGTAAAACATATTATCCATTTACACCCACAGCCGGTTGCCTGGCCACTAAAGAAATATGGGATCCGAAGAATGGTCAGCTCATCAGCAGCGGGCAAATGGAATTAACTGATGCGGTTGAAAGAGCTGGCGGGCCTGATGGATATGTATTGGTAGTTGATGTAAATAATGATGATAAGCCGGTTACTATAGAAGAGGTATATAATTTACTGAACAACCTCTGAGGTTGTAAAGCAGGTATTCTATTTGTTTATCGCTATCGCAGAAATCAATCTGTAACTTTGTTTCCATGACATTTTCTCCTTTAGCTGAACGGATGCGACCAGCAACACTCGCTGATCTTACCGGCCAGGAACACCTTACCGGAGCAGGAAGTATTTTACGTACTTCGCTGGAAAATGGAAAAGTGCCATCCATGATTTTATGGGGCCCTCCGGGCGTTGGCAAAACCACCATTGCTAACATCATAGCGCATACGCTCACCCTTCCGTTTTACAGTTTAAGCGCCATTTCATCCGGTGTAAAAGATATCAGGGAGATCATCGAAACAGCATCCACTGAACAGGGAGCCATTTTATTTATTGATGAGATACACCGTTTTAATAAAGGACAACAGGATGCTTTACTGAACGCTGTAGAAAAAGGCATCATCACACTGATCGGCGCCACAACAGAAAATCCTTCTTTTGAGGTGAATAGTGCCTTGTTGAGCAGGTGCCAGGTGTATATTTTAAAAGCACTGGCCGAAGAAGACCTAGAACATCTTTTACAAAAAACCATTTCCACAGATACCTTACTTAACAAATTAAAAATTCATCTTTCAGAAACCTCAGCTTTAAAAGCTTTATCCGGTGGCGATGCCCGCAAATTGCTGAACATCCTGGATGTAACCATCAGCCATCTGCAGAAAGGAAATGACACCATCGAAGTAACAGATGAAAAAGTAATGCAGATCGCACAACAGCGGGTGGTATTGTATGATAAAAAAGGTGAACAGCATTACGACATCATTTCAGCATTTATTAAAAGTATGCGGGGAAGCGATCCCAATGGTGCTGTGTACTGGCTTGCCCGGATGATTGATGGTGGAGAAGATGTAAAATTCATAGCCAGAAGAATGGTGATATTTTCCAGTGAAGATATCGGCAATGCCAACCCGAATGCATTGTTGCTGGCTACCAACACATTTCAGGCGGTGAATCTGATCGGTTACCCGGAAAGCAGGATCATACTCAGCCAGTGTGCCATATACCTTGCCACCTCTGTAAAGAGCAATACATCCTATGCGGCTATCAATGCTGCGCAGGATGCCGTACGTAAACATGGCGATCTTCCGGTTCCGCTTCATTTACGCAATGCACCTACAAAACTGATGAAAGATCTGGATTACGGGAAGCAATACAAATACGCACATGATTATGAAAATGATTTTGTGATTCAGCAATTTCTACCCGATAAAATAGACGGCACCCCTTTTTATTCTCCAAAGAAAAATGCAAGAGAAGATGAGACCAGGAAATTTTTAAAAGAAAGATGGAAGAATAAATATGGATACTAAAGCTGATATACAAAACACCTCCGACATCACATTACTGGTGGAAAATTTTTATACTAAAGTAAGGGCGGATGATATTTTAGGAAAGATCTTTAATGACATTTTTCCACTTAACTGGGAAACACATATACCGCTCATTATAAAATTCTGGGAAACTATTTTACTTGACACCACATCC
>JANNZE010000324.1:0-3309 GCA_031410455.1 Chitinophagaceae bacterium
GGTACCGGTGCCTATATCAAATGACCATTTAGATGTATCAGGTGCAGTGCCGGCCGTTCCGGTAAAATCATCGCTCCAAACTAATTCCCAGTTTCTTACCGGTAATGTTTGCTTTGCTTCTTTTGCACAACCCGTTAGCAACAGCAACAAAGAACCTGTAGCAATAAAGCATATATAAAGGCTTAACTTTTTCATTTCAATAATTTTGTTCGTTGTTTGCAGAATATTTTTTCAGAATGCCGGATCAAACATGATCTGTTTAATCCGGCATAATTTTAATTACCAAATCTTATATTGTCAAAGTAAACCACATTGTCAGATCCTCTGGCTGTGAAATCAGGGAAAACAATTATCTGTTTGTAGCCATCCCGTATTTGCGCAGTAAAGTCAAAAGTAAGTTCCTGCCAGCCATTTATAACTGTATTAGGAATTCTGATTTCCGGAAATGCAAAGCCGGTTGGATCCGCAAATTTTATTCCCACGTCACTCAATGTAGTTTTATACACCATAATTTTTACAATCTTGTGCGTTGCATCAATATTGAACAATGGCATTCCCGCAGGGCTATTGGCTGTTTCAGTTCCTGCATACGGCTGACCTGCCTGCTGAGCGGTGAACTTTGCAACAGTTGCAGATGTATTGATACCCGTTGGAAAAGGATTCGCTACAAATTGCAATGCAGGATTCGAACCGTTTTCAAATACATTCCACGTCCAGCCTGCACCAAATCCTGATGGTTCAAAATTTATGATATCGTTTGTGGTAAATGTACCGCCACCTGCGTTCCTGTAGAAATAGATATTGTCCAGGAAAATATTACTGGTGCCTGTACCACCGTCAAATTTGAATTGAATAACATTGTTCAGTGCTACCGGTGCAAATGCAGACAGTGGAATATCCACACTGTTCCATCCAGTTGTTGGTACTGTTAAAGTAAACGGTGTTTCAACGCCCGGGCTTATCAGGTAAACTTTCAATGCAGTTGCATTCGTGGAGTAATAATCGAGATGTACAAATCCATAAGAAGAAACATCCTGGTTGCTTCCCAGCTGTACGCCCTGGTAATTGAAGTTGGCATAAGACAAAGTATTATTTCCAACGATAGGTATTTGTGTTACAACTGTTGATTGTCCCCAGTTAGGATTGAAATCTGTTCCAGCAATATTTGTGTAGGTGTTACTAAAAACAGAAAGTACGTCTGCAGCTGCCCGGGTTGGTACAGGAGCCGCAACCGTTGGTGTTACAGGATTTCTGAAGAAATAAATATTATCTACATAAATATCACCGTTGCCATCAAATTTAAACTGAATTAAATTATTCAGCGCCACTGGTGAAAACGCTGAAAGAGGTATGTCTACACTATTCCAACCCGTAGTAGGTGTTGTTAATGTAAAAGGCGTTTCAACCGGGCCAGGACTGATCAGGTATATTTTTAAACTTGTAGAGTTAACTGTGTAATAATCGATATGCAGGAAACCCATTCCAGATACATTCTGATTGCTGCCTAACTGTAAACCCTGGTAATTTAATCCTGCGTAAGACAAAGTATTGTTACCAGCAATTAATGTTTGTGTAGTAACAGTTGCTTGTCCCCAGTTCGGATTAAAATCTGACCCCGCAACGTTGGTATAGGCATCACTAAATACAGAAATTACATTGGAAGCATCTCTTGTAGGAGTAGGTGCTGCATCCGTAGGACGCGTTGGAATTTTATAGAAATAAACATTATCCAGGTACAAATTTGGAAGTGTACCAGATAGTACCAACTGGCCAATGTGTGCTCTCGTGGTAAGTCCTGTAAAGCTCGACATCGGGATATCAATACTCACCCAATTATTGGAAACCAGCGTTGGACTCGTGATGGTAACTTCATGCGTAACATCATCTCCTCCACCCACAATTCCATTGGCACCAAAATCTACCAGCAATACTTTAAAATTATTCGGAAGAGCAGTGATATCCGGCGTCCATATGTCCAGGTGAAAGCCTCTCATACTGTTAATATCGAGGGTATTGGATGAGAAATCAATTCCAACAAAGTTCAGATTTCTATAGCGTATCACATCGTTGCCGGCAACCTGTATAAAATAATTTTCCGCTGTTGAATATTGCCAGTGGGTATTCCAGGTATCAACCGGCACATTTGTATAGGTATTGCTGTATAATGAAATTACATCAGCAGCATCACGGGTTGGTGCCGGTGCTGCGGTAGTAGGACCAATCGGTAAGCCGGTAGATGTAATTCTTAACGAACCCAATGCCGGTTTGCCGGCCAGTGTAGCTGTGATGATGGCCGTACCGGAATCTATTACAGATACAATTCCTTTTGCATCCACATTACTGATAGCAGGAGCAGTTGAAATAAAATTAAAGTAATAAGGAGATATATCCACCACCTGGTTTACACCGCTCGGGAGGTTTACAGAAGCCTGCAAACTATCAATCGTAATTTTATCGCGTGTTTCAGCATTGCCAATCACACGGTCTTCTCCTTTAAATATTTTTCCCTGCAGATTAGCTAAGTCAGCCAGTTTTTCAAATCTCACTTCATCAATCCAGAAAGTATATCCTCTTCCATTTTCAGGACCGGTAGAATAATAAAACAGACCTCTTTCAGCAGTTAGTTTTGAAGAATCCGGAATGGGTATGATCACTTTTTTCCAGTTGGAATTTACCGGTAAACCTTTCAGCGTAACCTGGTATTTATTTTCACCGAGGTCATTTCCAAAACCCAGTACACCAATATTAGCAGGCTGTGAAGCTTTTATATAAAATGTAAGGGCATTGTACCCGGATAAATTTCTACCCCTGTTGCTGAAGAATACGCCACCAGCATAAGAGCCATTTGGACTATTGGCATCGGGCACATCAAACCTCATGGATTGCCGCGTGCCGGCATAAGCTACCTGGTTATCTACCTGGAAAGCTCTTACATCTGATCCACCAAAAGCTGCATACGACAGATCGCTGGTGAAATCATCAATAAAAACTTCACCTGTAGTTGGAAAAGAAGGGTTTTGCAAATCTGCAATATCCCGCTTTTTACATCCCATACCGAAAAGTATTATTAATCCGATCAGGCCAATTAATACGGTGTGGGTTGATTGATTTTTTTTCATCTTATTTTCTTTAAAATTTTTAGCATGCATATTTATTGTCTACCAATATTGAATTGAATGTAAGTGCGTAACTCCCACTCATTTCCATCAGGGAAACCGATGGCTGTAGGGTCAGGCACCCAGTTACCCGCTGCATCAATTGTTTTAATGGGAGAATAACGGGGAGAATATTTGTTTAATGTTCTGTACG
>JANNZE010000325.1:0-6104 GCA_031410455.1 Chitinophagaceae bacterium
TTGATTGGTTTTGGTGCAGTATCAACTAAGTCTTTTGCTTCTTTAAGTCCTAAACCAGTCAATTCTTTAACGATCTTAACAACCGCAAGTTTGTTTGGTCCACCACTCTTCAAAATAACGTTGAAAGAAGTTTTCTCTTCAACTGCTGCAGGACCGTCTCCACCGCCGCTCATTACCACTGTAGCTGCTGCTGGTTCGATACCGTATTCTGATTTCAAAAATTCAGATAATTCCTGAACTTGTTTTACTGTTAAGCCTACTAATGTTTCAGCTAATGCTTTTACGTCTGCCATTGTTTTACATTTTTTCCGCCTTCATTCCTGTAGAAGGTCCGGCGGAAGGTTTAAAAAAATTGTTTTTATAAATACTGCTGCACAGGCAACAATTATTTCTTTTATGCTTCCGGTGTTGCTTCTGTTTCTGCTGCAGGAGCGTCGGTTGCCGGAGTTTCCGGAGCTGGTGCTTCAGCGGCCGGAACTTCCGGTGCCGGAGTTTCAGCCGGAGCTGCAGTTGCTTCTGCAACCGGTGCTTCTTCTTCTTTTTTAGCGTTGTCTTTATTTTCCAAAGCACCTAATACACGCTGGATAGGTGATAACAACAAGCCGATAACTTCACCGATCAATTCATTCCTGGTTTTGATCTGTGTAAGTGCTTTCAGCTGATTGTCGCCAACGAATACATCACCATTAATGAAAGCTGCTTTCAAAACGGGTCTTTCGTTGTTGTTCTCTTTACGGAAACTGCTGATGATCGTAGCAGGATCTTTAGGGTTTTCGCTGAACATGAGAGCGGTAACCTGGTGTAATGAATCATAAACACCTGCATATTTTTCAGCGTCCAGGCTTTCCAGCGCTTTTTTGATGAGTGTGTTCTTTGCAACTTTCATTTCTACCTGCTTGTCAAAGCAATGGTTGCGTAATTTACCTATCTGTGCTACAGTAAGGCTTTCTGTATCGGTGATATAGAAATTATTATATTGGGTGAATTTGCCTTTCAGCAATTCGATCACGTCGTTTTTTTCCTGTTTTGTCATAACATTTTAATTGTTAATCTGCCTGTGAAGCAAATTAGTTTTGAACAGATTTAGTGTCTACCATAATGCCCGGGCTCATGCTGCTGGCCATGCTTACACCACGCAGGTAAGTACCTTTTGATGTAGCTGGTTTCAGCTTGATGATTGCATTGATGAATTCCTGGCAATTCTCAGCGATTTTTTCGGGAGCGAAACTCACTCGGCCGATAGAAGCATGGATGATACCCACTTTATCTACTTTGAATGCTATTTTACCACCTTTCAAGTCAGTGATGGCGCCTGCTACGTCGTTAGTAACGGTACCTGTTTTAGGATTCGGCATTAAGTTACGAGGACCTAACACTTTACCCAGTTTACCGATCTTAGGCATTACAGACGGAGTGGCAACGATAACGTCCACATCTGTCCATCCACCTTCGATTTTTTGTATGAATTCATCAAGACCTACAAAATCAGCACCGGCTGCTTTCGCTTCTGCTTCTTTATCCGGTGTACATAATACCAGCACTTTCTTTGTTTTACCGGTACCATGAGGAAGGGAAACAGTTCCGCGGATAGCCTGGTCAGCTTTCTTCGGATCAACACCCAGCTTAACGTGAACGTCAACTGAACTGTCGAATTTTGTTGTATTGATCTCTTTTACAAGGGAAGAAGCTTCTTTCAGCGTGTACGCTTTATTAGCATCAACCTTTGCATTTGCTACTTTTCTTTTTTTAGTAATCATGTTTTTTAATTTAGGATGCCTTCTTTGCAGAGGCTAAAGGTTGACAATTAATTCTCCCAAGGTGCTTTACCTTCCACTGTTAATCCCATACTGCGTGCAGTTCCTGCAACCATGCTCATAGCACTGTTGATGGTAAAGGCGTTAAGGTCAGCCATTTTATCTTTGGCGATCTCTTCTACCTGAGCCCATGTAACTTTGCCCACTTTAACACGGTTTGGTTCTTTACTTCCGCTGGTAATTTTAGCTGCATCCATTAACTGAACTGCTGCCGGTGGAGTTTTGATGATAAAATCAAAGGATTTGTCAGCATACACTGTAATCAATACAGGTAATACCTTTCCTGGTTTGTCCTGCGTTCTAGCATTGAATTGCTTGCAGAACTCCATGATGTTCACCCCTTTAGAACCAAGAGCTGGTCCGATTGGCGGTGCCGGGTTGGCTTGTCCTCCTTTACACTGGAGTTTAACATAGCCTGTAATTTCTTTTGCCATTGTTTACATTTTTGGTGATAACGTTCGCCGGATTTCCGGAAAACTCCCAATGCCGTAGCATTATTCAAAAAGAACTAATTGGGGGCGCAAAAGTAAGGAAATATTTTATACGCAGTACACTTGTTTCAATTTTTATTCAACACCAGTACCGGTTTTCAACTATTTTTATTGCCAGTTCCACAAAATGAAGTTTTATTTAACCCTGATAATTCTGCTGTTCTCCATGTTCTCGTATTCACAAAATTATACGACAAAACAATCCGGGGAAATTTATAAACTGGCCGGTGTAAAAAAGGTAATATGGAAGTATATCTATTTAGACAGAAAGGTTTTCGTTAATGAACTGGATTCTGATGGCATTATCATCAGGCATTATGCTAACCTGAAGGAAAACGGACCTATGGCATATTATGAAGTTTTCCATTTTGATGCATTGAAGCGATTGGACAGAATCATGCACATATCTATACCCGACCCGGAAGTGCCGGTGGCAGTCAGAACATCTGTTCAGGATACCAGCTATACTTATTTTTATTTTGATAAAGAAAACAGGGTTATCAGAAAAGAAATGTACCAAAAGGGAGTTCAGACCTATGTTTCTATTATGAAATATGATCCTGATGAAGAAGTTTCGGTTTACGCAACCGGTTTAAAGGATTCAATGGTTCTACGGACAACTTATTATGAGCCTTTTATAAAAAAACAGGTTTCAACAAAATATTATGGAAGGTATTCGGGTCATCCTGATAATCAAACAAATTATTTCTATAAATATAAATCCGGCAGAATATTCAGAGAAGTAATAAAAACAAAGTTTGATAAAATGAATGGCAAAAAAATCAAATCTCAGACATGTGTGAATTTTTATAATTATTTCTCCAATGGCCTCTTAAAAAATGTGGAGTCAAGATCAGGGCCGTATGCTATGATGTTCAAATATGAATATTTCTGATTTACCGGGAAAGGTAATCCGCAAACGTTAGCTGCTGCATGAACCTTCCTTTCTTTACCAGGCTATCAGATACAAATCCTTTTCTTTCGATAATAATGTTGCCGGTATTATCATACACAAAGCCATCTTTGTTTTGCATAAACCCGAAGCCGTTGTTAAATGCGAAATATCCCCAGTTACGGGCACTGCTGTCCAGAAGATCTTTACTCCATCTGAAACTGCCGGAAGGTAAATTCAATTGATTCAATAAGGTAACCGGCAGGTCTATCTGCGAACCTGTATGCTGAATGTGCATGGCTGATCCGTTCAGTGCTCCGCCCAGCAATAACATGGAAATTTTAAAATCTTCGGATTTGATCTTTGCGGCCGGTAACCTGCTGCCATGATCCGGCACGATCACCATGATGGTATTGTTCCACCAGTCCTGCTTTTTACATTGCTCCACCAGTTCATAAATAGTTGCATCGGTATAATGCATCGCATTCAGGAATAAACTTTCATCATCATTTCCCTCAATAACTTTTTTTACCGGTGTTTCAAAAGGTTCATGACTGCTTAAAGTGAGCCACGTTGTAAAAAAAGGCTGCGGCATATTTCCTATATCAGAAAACATTTTCTTCATTACCACATCATCGTGCGCTCCCCATTTACTGTTTTGCTGTGCCGAAGGAAAATCATCTTTTGTTACAAATTTTTTGAAACCACCCTGTAATAAATACGCTTTCATATTGGCAAATTCCGGCTCGCCTCCGTAATAAAATGCAGTATGATAATTTTGTTTTGAGAATATCTTTGACAACATCGGAAGCTTTGCCGCTTTACCCGGCGTTTTTACAATTGATGTTGACGGCTGTGCCGGATATCCGCTGAGCAACGCTACTATTCCTTTGTCGGTTCTGTCGCCGGTAGCATAGAGATCAGAAAAATAGATCCCTTCCTGCTTCAGTTTATTAAACCCCGGTGTGATCTCTATCCCATTTTGTTTCTGATCTATTATTTTTGCTGTAAAGCTCTCCCATATCACCACCAATACATTTGGATTTGGGTGAAGAGACAGATCTATCAACTGCCGGTGCCTGGGTGCATTCGTAAAAAGATCTTTTGTAAAAATTTCTGCTTCCGCTGATGTTCCTGCCTGATAAGGATTTTCTGTGCTTTCTACATGATGGTTTAAAGAATACATCACATTCCATACAGGATTGATCGCTGCCTGGTTGGAAAAATTATCTGTAGAAAAATAAACACCGCTCTGGTTGAGTGGCGCCAGTTGAAATCCACCTCTCATGGGAATGATCATCAACGCTGTCAATATCAGTAACAACATGACTTCCACCCATCTTCTATCGTGTTTAAGATTCATGTATTGAACGGAAGCATGGATGAATTTAAAATTCAGTTTTATCAGAATAAAGATCAACAGCAATACCGCCAGCAGTATCCAAAAGACCGGCAAATGGCTGATGCTGGCCCACATTTCCTTTGGATGACCGATATATTTTAAAGGTGTAACATCCAGCCTGAATCCCCATGCTTTAAACAACCCAATATCTGCAACAAATAAAAAGATGCAAATGCTTATAATCAAGGCAGAATACAATTTCAGAAAAGATGACCTGTATACCGATCCCGTTATAGTATTGATTAGCAGGTACATCAGTACCGGCAGCATAAAATAGGCGGTCATCGACACATCCATTCTTAAGCCATACCACATTGAAAAAAAAACTTGCTGATGTATAATAAATACACGGTTGAAAAAGATAAAGATCAGCCTTGCAGCTTCAAATAAACCCAGGAAATACAAAAAATAACCTGTAAGAAAGCGTAGTTTATATAACATAATCTGTCATACAATATTAATACATTGTATAGAGGGCTAAGCATATCAATTATATACATTATTATTGTTATGTGAATATGCTTATTAACAGCGTATCTTTATTGTACCCCCTCTGATATACAAGATTTCCTTCATTTTATATCTAGAAATATGAAACTGTTTTTCCTCCTTATATCTGGTTTATTATTTTTTCATAAGGGTAATGCACAAACCCAGTCACCGGTATATCTAACACAAACTATAACAAACGCAAATTGTAAGGGATATTATAAATACTTACCCGCCGATTATTCAAATTCGGTGAAACAATATCCTTTGATCATATGGGTTCATGGTGCAGGTCAGATAGGCAATGGAAATACAACAGATCTGCCCAAAATTTTAGAATGGGGCGTTCCCAAACTGATCAATGAAGGCAACTTTCCGGTTTCATTCAATTCAGGGGACAGCAGTTTTTCTTTCGTTATCCTTTCACCACAATTCATGGCCTGGCCATCCGGAAATAATTTGTCGGCCATTATGGATTATGCGGTCAATAATTTCCGCATCAATACAAACCGCATTTATCTGATGGGCATTAGTGCAGGAGGCGGTGCAGCATGGGATTTTGCCAGTATAAGTATAGCAAATAGTAAACGTATTGCAGCCATGATTCCATTTTGCGGTACGATTTTCCCCACAACAGCTCAATCCAATATTATTGCATCCGCGAATCTGCCGGTTTGGGCATTTCACAATACGTATGACGGATCTGTTCCTGTAGCAAATTCAAGAGCCTGGGTTTCAAATATCAACAGTTATTTACCACAGCCTAATCCTTTAGCACAGCTTACAGAATTTGCTTTGGTAAGCTCTGATCCGGTAACGCAACATGAATGCTGGACTTTGCCAACGGATCCTTCTTATAAACCCAACGGTATAAATATTTATGAATGGTTACTGAATTACAAAAAAAATTCGTCTGCTGCAAATTTGTTACCGCTCGCTAAAGCGGGTAATGATGTAAATGTTATTTTACCTTCTGTTTTGAATCTGAACGGGTCTTCCTCTATTGATACTGACGG
>JANNZE010000326.1:0-5618 GCA_031410455.1 Chitinophagaceae bacterium
GTTGTCGATCACTGCCACCGATTTTTTATCTGTTCCGCCTTTTACGGAAATGGCGATGATGGCCACATAAAATCCGATGATTACGATCGGTACAAGAATAGTAGTAAGCAGGAAAGATTTTTTCTTAACGCGTGAAAAATATTCGCGGCCAATCACCAATCCTATTTTATTTTTTGACATTAGTTTACAGATTTTAAAAATTGACGGGTGGTTTGTGTGTTCTCTACCAGTTTAATGAAAATATCATTCAGGGAAGGCAGAACTTCATGGAAATTGTGCACAGGAATATTCCTGTTGATGATCTCCTGCAAAACTGTATTGGTAGAGACATTGTCGTGCAATTTCAACATCATTTTTTCATGGTCATTGCTGATCACATCAAAATACGGGTTGTCTGAAATGGAATATTCACCATCTGTATGAATGCTGTAGAGGTTCTCTTTGAATTCATTTTTCACACTTTTCACTGTGCCATCCAGGATCTTTTTTCCTTTATTTACCAGCACAATGTGATTACAGATCTCCTCCACCTGTTCCATCCTGTGTGTACTGAAGATGATGGTGCTGCCATTTTTAGCCAGCTGAAAGATCTCATCTTTGATCAGGTTGGCATTTACCGGATCCAGTCCGCTGAAAGGTTCATCCAGGATGATCAGTTTAGGCCGGTGCAGTACTGTGGTAACGAATTGAAGTTTCTGGCTCATACCTTTACTGAGGTCCTCCACTTTTTTATTCCACCAGCTTTCCATCTCAAATTTGTGAAACCATTCTTTGATGGCCGCCATGGCATCGTTACGGCTAAGTCCTTTTAAACGGGCCAGGTACAGCACCTGTTCACCGATCTTCATTTTTTTGTACAGACCACGTTCTTCCGGCATATAGCCGATGTTGCCCACATCATTCAGCGCATCAAATTTTTTCCCGTTGAAAATGATCTCACCGCTATCGGGATAAAATATCCCGGTGATCATTCTTAGTAAAGTGGTTTTACCGGCGCCGTTAGGCCCCAGCAATCCAAAAATATTTCCTTCGCCAATATTCATGCTGATGTCATCAACCGCTTTTTGTGTGGCAAAATATTTTTTAAGATGATGTAGTTCGAGTATGTTCATAAACAATTATTAAAACAAAAGTAAGTTTACAGGTAAAAGATAGGATGAATTAAGGATAAGCGGAGCAGGAAAATTACAGGCGCAATAATTTTTGAGCAATTGCTGCAGCCACCCTTTCTCCATCCATTGCAGCACTCACAATTCCTCCTGCATAACCCGCGCCTTCCCCGCAGGGATATAAATTGCTGATCTGCGGATGTTGTAATGTTTGCGGATCGCGTGGAATTCTTACCGGGCTTGAAGTACGGCTTTCCGTGGCCACCACCATTGCTTCGTTGGTATAATAGCCTTTCATTTTTTTGCCGAAGGCCCTGAAGCCTTTGGATAAAGCATTGTAAACAAAACCCGGCAAAATGGTTGAAAGTTCTGTGGCATTCGCACCCGGTAAATAAGAATTTGTCGGAAGCGTGGAAGACAATTTTTTATCACAGAAATCTGCCATGCGTTGTGCCGGTGCAACAAATTTACCACCTCCTGCGGTATAACAATCCTGTTCCACCATTTTTTGAAAATGCATCATCCGTAAAGGGTCGGTTTGTTTGATACCGGCTGATTTAAGGTGATGCAAAACATCCTGTTCGGTTACCTGAACCACCATGCCACTGTTGGCGTATGGATTGTTTCTTTTGGACGGGCTCCATCCGTTCACCACGAGTTCATTGGCAGCAGTTGAAGCAGGCGCTATAATTCCTCCGGGGCACATACAAAATGAAAAAACCCCGCGTTCATCAACCTGCTGTACCAGCGAATAAGAGGCCGGGGGAAGTTCCTCTTCTCTTTTGCCTTCCGCATGATACTGAATAGAGTCGATGAGCGATTGTGGATGCTCTATACGAACGCCCAGTGCAAATGGCTTGGCATCTATCAGTATGCCGGCTTCCTGCAGCATCATAAAAATATCCCGTGCTGAATGGCCTGTTGCCAGTATGATATCATCTGCTTCAAATGTATCATGGCTGGTTTTAACAGACCGGATCTGTTGATTCCTGATATCGAAGCCGGTAACTTTTTGTTCAAAATGAAATTCTCCACCGTGGCTGGTGATCAGCTGACGCATGGCTGTAATGATCTGCGGTAATTTATTGGTGCCTATATGCGGATGAGCATCGTACATAATATTTTGCTCGGCGCCGAAATGCACAAACAGCTGAAGGATTCTGTCGATATCACCGCGTTTACTGCTGCGTGTATATAATTTGCCATCGCTGTAGGTTCCTGCGCCACCTTCCCCAAAGCAATAATTGCTCTCGGGGTTTATAATTCCTTCCTTATTGAGAACGGCCAGGTCTCTGCGACGGCTGCGAACATCTTTGCCACGTTCGAGCAGGATGGGTTTGATACCCGATTCCAGTAAATGTAAAGCTGCGAATAAACCGGCCGGGCCTGCACCAATGATGATCACTTTTTTTACGGCCTGGTGAACATCTTTGAAACGGAAGTTATGTTTGTGTGATGCATGAAAAGGTTCATCTATAAAAGCATTTACCTGGAGGTTAATGAATACCTGGCGGCGACGTGCATCAATGGATCGTTTTAAGATGGAATAGCCGGAGAGTGATCTCGGTTTGATAGATGTCTGCATGGCAATGCGCTGTCTGATGATGCTTTCATCAGTAGCTTCGGTAGGAAGCAGCTGCAACATTAATTTTTTCTGCATATTACGATCGCATCAGCGATTAGAACGGTAGATCATCTACGGTATCAGGGGAGGATGCGGAAAAAGTATCAAGCGGTTCCAGGTAATCGTTATTTACCTGACCTGATCCTGTGGTAAGTAATTGTTCTATTCTCCATGCGTCCAGGTTGGTGATATAGTTGGTTTTACCATCTTTTTCCCACTTAGACCCTTTGATATTGAAATACACTTTTACATTATCTCCGGTATTCACTCTGTCTATGATGGCAGTTTTGTCCTGTACACACTGAAATTTGATATAATTTGAGAAAGTGCGTCCGTTAACCTCATCGGTTTTTTCAATAACGAACTCCCTTGTTTTAAACGATTCATTACGCTGAACTATATCAAATTTAGCAACCAGTTTACCGGTGATTTCAAAACTCATATCTCAAAATTTAGAACTCAAAAGTAAACTTTATTCGTGATTGAAATTGTTGATAAATGGTGGTGTTGATTGTTATTTTAATTTTTTTTAATGCAGCCAGATGAAGCCTATTTAATTGAATTATCTGAAAGAAAAAAATTATTGAAGATTTTATCTCTTATTTATTTGTTCAGTTTTTGTAAACCCTTATTGGTATTGTGTTTCATGGGAATCCGGAGAAGAAAATAAATATTTCTTTTTTCCTCTTTTTTTCAATTTTAAGGCGGAATTATTTTATTTTTTTTAAAAATGAAAAACTGTCATCAATGCGAATAAAACAAACGAATAAAAAATTTTTTTATCAACAAATTATTTTTGATATTCGCTGTCCTGCTAAAAAAAATTAAACAAGAGTTGTTTTTAGCTGTGCTATTTCTGAGATACAAGATTTCTACTAAAAGATATAAACTGCTGAAGGAATAATGGATAAAGCGTTTGATAAAGTTTGGGCTAATTGTTTAGAGATCATCAAAGACATTGTAGAATGGCAACATTTTAAAACCTGGTTCGAACCCATCAAACCGGTTGCTTTAAAAGAAAAAATACTTACGATTCAGGTACCAAGTCAGTTCTTTTATGAGTATCTTGAAGAACATTATGTATCTCTTCTTGCAAAAACATTAAAAAGAGAATTAGGAAAGGAAGCAAGGCTGGAATACAGAATAATGGTTGACAGCGGAAACAGTAAGAATAAACCACTTACTATGGATGTGCCGGGAAATGGTTATAAATCTTATTCAAACAACGAAATGGATTTTCCACTTGTCATAAATAATCCGGTTAAAAATCCGTTCGTTATTCCCGGTCTGAAGAAAATGCAGATCGATCCTCAGCTGAATCATTCTTATACATTAGACTCTTATATAGAAGGCGATTGTAACAGGGTTGCCCGTCGTGCCGGTAAAACGGTAGCCGAAAAACCGGGAGCTACTTCCTTTAATCCACTGGTAATTTATGGTGGCGTGGGTTTAGGTAAAACTCACCTTGCGCAGGCGATCGGTAACGAGGTTAAACGTTTACATAGTAATAAAGTGGTGTTGTATGTAAGTTCAGAAAAATTCATCAACCAGTTTATAGATCACGGCAGAAACAACGCGATCAATGATTTCATTCATTTCTATCAACTGATAGATGTACTGATCATAGATGATATCCAGTTTTTTAACCGTGCAGAGAAATCTCAGGATGCCTTCTTCTCTATTTTCAATCATTTGCACCAGAGTGGCAAGCAACTTATACTTACCAGTGATAAGCCACCGAAAGACCTGGAAGGTGTGCAGGAAAGATTGTTAAGCCGTTTCCGCTGGGGATTGAGCGCTGATGTGCAGTTACCGGACTATGAGACCAAAATTGAGATCTTAGAAAATAAAATGAAACACGATGGCCTTGAAATGCCTCGTGAAGTGGTTAAATATATTGCGTATAATATCAACAGTAATGTGAGGGAGCTGGAAGGCGCTTTGATATCTCTGTTGGCACAGTCTTCGCTCAACAAACGGGAGATAGATCTTGAATTAGCCAAAAAAGTATTACGCAATTTTGTGAAATCATCAAGCAAAGAAATTACGATAGACGCCATCCAGAAAATGGTATGCGAATATTTTGATGTTCCTTATGACAAGTTGCTTCAAAAAACGCGTAAGCGTGAGATCGTTCAGGCCAGGCAGATCACCATGTTTCTTTCCAAGGCATTCACAAAAAATTCACTCAAAACAATAGGCGAGCATTTCGGTGGACGTGATCACACAACGGTGATACACAGTTGCCAGACCGTAAAAGATCTGATGGACACTGATAATCTTTTCAAGGAAAGTGTATTGGAGTTGCAGCAAAAAGTTCAGCTGGCTGCCATGTAATCAGCGGGATACCCCACAAATCCATTTTTTATATATATACATAAAGAAAGAAGCCTTTCATTAAAATGAGTTCTTACACATTTGCATAATATTTTACAGCTCAGTTGAAAAATTATAAGAATTATTCAATAATGATTTGTTTGTAATGATATTGAATTGTATTTTTGCTGCCCATTCAAAAAGGGCAGGCTTAACGGAGAGGTGCCTGAGTGGCCGAAAGGAACGGTTTGCTAAATCGTCGTACGGGTTAAACTGTACCGTGGGTTCGAATCCCACCCTCTCCGCTGAAAAAAAGATAACCAATGTTCGGGGCGTAGCGTAGCCCGGTTATCGCGCCTGGTTTGGGACCAGGAGGTCGCAAGTTCGAATCTTGCCGCCCCGACTTCGCCCGCAACCTTCTGGTTTGCGGGCTTTTTCATGGGCTACATCGGGCGAGGCCCGACTTCGGATGCTTATGGTTTTGCTAGGCGGGCTTTCTTCGCCCCCCGAAGCTTCAGCACAGCATGGTTTGTTATGAGCATTGTCGGACGCCCGACTTTGGATGCGTA